>JAGHGS010000004.1 GCA_017888105.1 Bacilli bacterium | reverse complement strand
TTCTTGAATATTCAAAAAGGGTATCTCTAGCATAAATGTAATCTCCATAACAAAAGCGATAAATTATATGTTCATAAGCACACCATAATTTTATAAATCTTAAAAAATATATTGAATTATTTTCAAATATATTTGCTCCAATATGGATATGAGCTCCTGTGTTTACGGAAGAAGCCTTATTTTGAATGAAAAAATAGCAAATTTCATCAAGTTCTTGCCAAGTTTCTTCTGCGTCAGTAAGAACAGGAGATACTACCTCTCCTCCTAATATTGGATTTATAGATGTTTTAATGATAGCATCTTCCTTTTTACTTTCCCATTCTGGATATTTTTCTTTGATAAATGCGGTCACATATTCTCTTGATAAATCACGATATTCAATTTCAACCCCAAAAGTTAAATTTTCCATAAAACCCCTTCTTTTGATTTGCTATTTTAACAGATCTTATTTGATTTGTCAAAAAGATCACAAAAAAACTAGCGATTAATCACTAGTTCTCTTCTTTATTTAATCCATATTTACGATTAAATTTTTCAATGTTTCCAGTTTTCTTAACTTTACCTTGTGCTCCTGTATAGAATGGATGACATTCACTACAAATTTCAACTTGAATATTTTCTTTAGTTGAATGAGTTTTAAATGAAGCTCCACAAGCACAAGTAATTGTTGCTTCTTTCATTTCTGGATGTATTCCCTTTTTCATTTTTTACCTCCCGCCATATCAAAATTTTTGACATAGTAAATTCGTTTGTCTTTAGTATTATATCATATTTTTAAAACTTTACAATACTTTTTTTATTTCCTCATATATTCTTTTATGTCCTAAATAATTAATATAATAGCTATCTGTTGTTAAATAGTAGTCTTTATTCATTAATATTTTATTAATATCAATAAAAATAAAATTATTTGTTAGGGCAATATCACGCATGCTGGCATTTAACTTTTCTAATGTTAAAAAATCATTATTTTTCCATGTATATAAACTTATTATAATTACTTTCTTCTCATTTAACAAATTTATCATACTTGAAAGCTCTTCTAAATCATGTAAATATTCATTTTTTATTTGATTTGTAATTTTTATATGGGCAAGTTCATCCATACCAATTGCTATAGTTAGAATATCAGCGTTGTTTATGGCTTGTTTTATTTCTATTTTTTGGTTTTTTATGGTAATTTTTTTATTTTCTTTAATTTCATATATTAATTCTTTAATTGTTTTGTTTGGACTTGCATATTCCATATAATTTTTTAATTCATGCTTTAACAAATAATCTTCTTTTAAATAATCATTAAAGCTATATCCTTCAATTCCATATGCAGTCATACCAGAAGAAAGACCATCTCCAATTGATACGATCATTAATTCATCACTCTGAGTAAAAAAATAGATAATAACTGATAATATACCGCCTAAAAAAGCGATCAATATTATCTTTTTTTTCATAATTTCACCTCAAAAAAAATATAGTACATTATACTATATTTCTTTGATTTCAATTTTAGCACCAACTTGAGTTAGCTTTTCTTCAATGTTTTCATATCCTCTTAATATGTGTTCTACATCATTTATGATTGTTGTTCCGGTTGCAGTTAGTCCTGCTAAAACAAGCGCTGCTCCACCACGAAGATCGGTTGCTACAACTTCACAACCATGGAGTTTACTTGGACCGATGGTTATAGAAGTCATTCCTTTAACTGTAATATTTGCACCCATTTTATTTAAAGATGGTACATGCCCCATTCTATTTTCCCAAATTGTCTCTTCAAAAAGAGAAGTTCCATTTGCTTGTGTAAGTAATACTGCCATTGGTTGACCTATATCGGTTGGAAATCCAGGATAAACAAGCGTCTTTATATTGGTTGGTTTCAAATTATCGACTTTGCTTATTATAATATTATCTTCGTTGATTGTAATATCTGATGCCATATCTTTTAATTTGCTTGTTAAAGCTTCTAAATGCTTTGGTATAATATTTTTAATGCATAAATTTTTTCCGACTAAAGCTCCTAAAATAATATAAGTTCCCGCTTCAATTCGATCTGGTAAAACAGATATATTTCCTCCATGAAGTTTATCTACTCCATAAATGGTAATTTCATCGGTTCCAGCTCCTTCTATTTTTGCTCCCATACTAATTAGGTAATCAGCTATATTTTCAATTTCGGCTTCCTTCGCCGCATTATGAATTACTGTTTTTCCTTCTGCTAAAACACTAGCAAACATTAAGTTTACCGTTGCTCCAACACTTTGAAAGCGTAAATAAATATCGGTTCCAATTAGTTTATCTGCTTTTAAAATATATTTGTTTCCTTCAGTTTTAATTTCAGCTCCTAAAGCTTTGAATCCATCAATATGAATATCAATTGGTCTAGCACCTATATTACATCCGCCTGGTATATATATTTCTACATACTTTTCTTTTCCAAGTAATGCTCCCATAAAGTAGTAAGATGCTCGAAGTTTTTTGGAATGTTCTTCATCAATTAGTGCATTCTTTAAGTTGCTTGTATTAATCTTTATAACATCTTCATCTAATTTTACATCACAATTTAGTATTTCTAAAATATCAATTAAAGCATCACGATCAGATATATTCGGTACATTTTTAATTACACTTGTTCCTTCTGCTAAAATAGATGCTGGAATTAAAGCTACCGCACTATTCTTTGCTCCGCCGATTAAAATGTCGCCACTTAATGTATGATTTCCTTCAATAATCATTTGTTTCATTTTAACACACCCTATCTATAAGAAAAAAATTATAGTATATTTAGGCTCTTATACTATTTTTTATGTTTAATATTTTTTTTGGTGCATATTAAAAAAATTTAATACTCCCCCCGTAATTAATATATCTATTAATTTCTTCTTTGTCAAACATTTTCCGCTTTTTCTTGTCTAATTTGAATAAAAATTGTAAATATTCTCTTAATTAGTTTAGGTGATCGATTTGAAAAAAATTATTATTATCTTATTTTTAATTAGTTTGGGATTTATTTTTGGAAAACAAGAAGAAGAAATTATGATTCCGGGAGAGGCAATACGCTTTCGGGTGATTGCTAATAGTAATACTTTAGAAGATCAAGCTCAAAAATTAGCGATTAAAGAACAAGTTGAAAAAGAAGTTTATAATTTAATTAATGGTGCTGAAAATACAAGTGAGGTTCGAAATATTATTAAAAATAATATGGATACCATTGAAAATATTGTAAATGATTATCAAGTCCCTTTTCAAATCAATTATGGAAATAATTATTTTCCTAGTAAAACTTATAAAGGAATTTTGTATCCCGCTGGTAATTATGAATCTTTAGTAATTACTTTAGGTGAAGGTGCCGGTAATAATTTTTGGTGCGTTTTATTTCCTCCTCTTTGTTTAATAGAAAACAGTGATACCGATGTTAGTGATGTAGATTATCAGTTATATGTTAAGAAATTATTAGATCAGTTCTAAAAGTAAAAACCTCTAATATGATGTGTTAGGAGGTTTTTTATTTGAGAGAATTATTTAGTATTGTTTTAATTGGTATTGCTCTTTCAATGGATACTTTTTCACTATCTTTAGGAGTGGGAATGTTTAACGTTTCAAATAAAAAGGCTCTTAAACTAGCTTTTATTGTAGGATTAATGCACTTTATTATGCCTTTTTTGGGTATTATTTTGGGTGCACAATTAATTAAAATATTTGAAATTAAATATGATATTTTACTTGGATTTATTCTAATTATTATTTCTTTACAAATGATTGTTGATATTATTAGGCATGAAGAAGAAAAATTTAATTTATCTACCATTGGAATGTTTTTGTTTGCTTTTGGAGTTAGTTTAGATAGTTTCTCTTTGGGTTTGGGATTAAAAGCAATTACTTCTAATATTTATTTAGCAATGGGAATCTTTGCAATATGTAGTGCTTCTTTTACTTTTTTAGGAGTTATTGTTGGAAGATTTGCCAATAAATTATTGGGTATTTATGCTAATATTTTAGGAGCTATTATTTTGTTTGTCTTAGGTTTGATGCATTTAATATAAAAAAAATCTCAGGTTTTTACCCGAGAATATATTTATTTTGTTTCAATACGATTAAATAATATTTGTGGTTCATTTAGTTTTAGTCCTTCTTCTAATTTACCAAATTCATTAATACTTTCATAATTAGTTTCTTTGGTGTTAAGTTGTTCTAATATTTTATTCGCAGTATCAGGAATAAATGGACTTAATAATATAGCACAAATACGAATTGATTCTAACAAATTATATAATAACGTTGCAAGTCTTTCTTTTTTGCTTTCATCCTTAGCTAAAGTCCATGGTGTAGTTTCATCAATGTATTTATTACAACTACGAAGTACTTCCATAATCTCTTCAATTGCTTCGTTTACCTTTAACCCATTCATTTTTTCTTCTACAATCTTTTTTAGATTATTTACTTTATCTATTAGTTCATTATCAATTTCTTCAAAAATACGCGGATTGTTAGTAATACCATCAAAATATTTGTGTTCCATAGAAATAGTTCGATTTACTAAATTACCTAAAGTATTGGCTAAATCACTATTTGTTCTTGATACAAGTGCTTCTTCAGAAAAGTTGCCATCACTTCCAAATGGTACTTCCCTTAGGGCATAATATCTTACGGCATCTACACCATAAGCATTGATGTATTCTCTTGGATCTTTATAATTTCCTAGACTTTTAGAAATTTTACCTCCATCAATTTTTAACCAACCATGACCAAATACTTGTTTTGGTAAAGGTAAGCCTAAAGCCATTAACATACATGGCCAAATAATAACATGGAATCTTACGATTTCTTTTCCTACTAAATGTAAATCAGCTGGCCAATATTTTTTCATTAAAGTATCATCTTCTGGATAACCGAGTGATGTAATATAATTAGATAAAGCATCGACCCATACATAAACCACGTGTTTCGGATCAAAATCAACAGGAATACCCCATGTAAAACTTGTTCTTGATACACATAAATCTTCTAGTCCTGGATTAATAAAATTATTTAACATTTCATTTTTGCGAGATAGTGGTAAGATAAAGTCTGGATGTTCTTCATAATATTTTACTAATCTATCTTGGTATTTTGATAATTTGAAAAAATATGCTTCTTCACTTACTAGTTTAATCTCTCTTCCACAATCTGGACATTTGCCATCTACAAGCTGAGATTCAGTCCAAAATGATTCACAAGGGACACAATATAATCCTTCATAAGTTCCTTTATAAATATCACCTTGATCATATAATTTTTTAAATATCTTCTTAACTCTTCTTACATGATCTTCATCCGTGGTACGAATAAAATAATCATAAGAAATATTGAGAGATTTCCATAAATCTTCCGCATCCTCAATTATTTTATCTACATATTCTTTTGGGGTTACACCAGCTTCATGCGCCTTTTTCTCAATTTTTTCACCATGTTCATCCGTTCCAGTTTGATAATAAACATCATATCCAGTTAATCTTTTATATCTTGCTATCGCATCCGCGATAATGGTTGTATAACAGTGTCCGATATGAAAGTTAGCACTTGGATAGTAAATTGGTGTTGTAATATAAAATTTTTCTTTCATTTTTTTTCCTTCTTTCTATAAAATACCCTTTAATTCATATATATTTTTGATTGTTGGCATTAGCTTTTTTTCTTCACTAATTAAATAAGTGGACATCCCTAGTTCTTTAGCAGGTAATATATCTATTAAATAATTATCGCCAACCATTAAGCATTCTTCTGGGAGGTGTCCTCCCATAGCTTTTATAAAGGCTTTTTTATTTGGCTTCATTACTTCTTCTCCACCTATAATTTCTTTAAAATAATCCGCAAGTTTGGCCTTTTTTAGACGATGATACTGAGAAATATAAAACCAATTTGTTAATACTACTAATTCATATTTTTGTTGTAAATAAGAGATTAATGATATTAATTCTTCATCTATCTCACTCATATCACTTAAATGTTTTAACCAGCATTTAATTAAGGAGTTATCAACATTTTGATTATATAATTTGTTAAAATAATTTGTCATGTCTTCAATTGTGACATTTGTTAAATTATCTTGATAGGATTTTCTTAATTTAGAAAGTGTTTTATCATCTATGACAATATGGCATTCTTCCAACGCTTTTTTGGCTGCTTCATTATATTTTTCTTTCCAAGGAATCAAAGTATTATCTAAGTCAAATATAATTCTTTTTAACATACATCCTCCTTTAAAACAAATAAAAAACCATAAACTAAGGACGAGTATTACCCGCGGTACCACCTTAATTCATGATTTTATTCATGCTCTTTACTCGTATAACGGTGAGTAACCGTTTAAACTCCAGAGTCATCTTCCATACTACTTTATGTTTATTTCCATCAACCATAAACTTTCTATATTAAAGATAATATGTACTCATTCCTTCAACATTTAATTGACTTCATTATATTATATGCAAGCCTTAAATGTCAAGAAATTTAAATATCAAGTTTGTGAGAAAAAATATTTGCGGCTAATTTTCCGATCGAGATTTCATCTTTTAGAGGTGTTTCACTGTACAAAATAATTAGTCCAATACTATCATTTAAAGAAATAATTGGAATAAAAACAAAATTACCATTTAATGTATATTCACCTATTGTAAGTGAAGTATTTTCCTTTATTTTAATTTCACGTTCTTCTATCATATCTAAAAATTCCCTATTCAGTAAATGATTTTTTAAATCACAATTTAAGCCTGCATGGGAAAGTATTTTTTCCCTGTCTGTTATAATTATTTTATAGTTGAATGTATTATAAATAAGTTCACATAAGTTATTTGCTAAATCACTATTGGTAGACATACGATAATATTTTTTTAAAATAATACTATCATTATCTGTAAATATTTCTATATTTTCTCCATCTCGTATTCCTAAATTTCTCCTTATTTCTTTCGGTATTACAATTCGGCCTAATTCATCAATTCTTCTTACTACTCCAGTAGACTTCAAATTTTACAACTCCATTCTACTATTAATATTGGCGTTATTAGAGAAAATATACAAAAAGATTTTGAATTTAAAATTGAAAGAATTTGTTATTTCGTGTAAAATAAAAGTAGGTTAATCTGTGAATTTAGGGAAGTCTTTGTATAATTATAACAGTTGGGCTAACGTGTTCTATGTGAATTCGAATGGCAACCTCAACAACAACAACGTGAATTGGACCGAACCGGGTGTGCGCCCAATATCCTTTTAAACTTAATATTTGGTTACGACTAAATATAAAAGCATTAGGATACAAGATTAACCTATGGATTATTTCCTAAATAGATAATATTGATATTTTAAGGCTTGCATTTAAAATTGAAACAATATTTTTGAGAGAGCAATCTCTCTTTTTCTTTACATTTATTTTAAGAGGTTTTGTCGTAAATAAATAAGTTTGTATCCATTCGTATCCATAGATATTTACATACATTAAAATTTATGCTATATAAGCATTGCAGAAGGGATTTTGGGTGAAAGAACAACAATATTATGAAGAAATAGAACATTTAATTAAGAAAAATGAAATTAATAAAAGAGTAAGAAAAATTGAAGAAAATCATGATTTAGTTATAACTTATTGGCAGGTTGGCAAAATTATTGTTGAAGCGCAAGGTGGAAGTGAAAGAGCAAAGTACGGAAATGAACTTATTAAGAAATGGTCTATTAAATTAACAAAATTGTATGGCCATAGTTATAGTATTACTAACTTAAAGACAATGCGTCAGTTTTATATCTATTCTATAAAAGGTCCACCAGTGGCGGACCAATTATCATGGACTCACTATCGAGAATTATTGCCAATCAAAGATGAAAATAAAAGAAATTATTACATCAATCTATGTATTAACAATAATTTATCTAAAAGAGAATTAATTAAAGAAATAAAATCTAATTCTTATGAAAGATTGATTGATAAACCAGAAAAAATTGGAATTGAACTACCTAAAAAGTATTTAATTACTACAAATATGAAAAATCCTATTCTTATTCCTGTTAGTCATGAAGTTAAAACTGAACACGATTTAGAGTTAAATATTCTTGCAAATTTAGATTTTTTCTTTAAGCAATTAGGCAATGGCTTCACTTATGTTGGACATCAATATAAATTAACTAAAAATAATCATAATTATTACATTGATATTCTGTTATTTAATATTGAATTAAACTGTTATGTTATCGTTGAATTAAAACTTCGAAGTTTAAAAAAAGAAGATAAATTGAAAATAGAATTCTATATGAATTTAGTAGATGAACTAATTAAGAAACCATTTCACAATAAAACAATTGGATTACTTATTACTAAAGAAAGTGATGTATTTGTTGTTAATTTTGTTAGAGGTGATTCTATTATTCCTCTAGATTATAAATTAATAAAAAGTGAGTTGTAATTTTTTGGTTATAACTTTATAATAAAGTTGGTTAATCTATTGTTATAAGTATGTCTCCGTATAACTTCAACAACGGTTTTGCCGGCGTGTTCCGTGTGAATTCGAATGGCAACCTCGATGCACCGAACGTGAATAACGCGTATGGTGTGCGCTCAGCTATTAATTTACGTGCTAATGTTACAATTTCTGGTGGAAATGGTACTGCTTCTAATCCTTATGTAATTTAGATAATTATAAAAGCATCAAATTATGAGTTTGGTGCTTTTTCATTATTTCCCGGGAAATAATCTTCTTTGATTAATTCTAAGACTGGGACAAAAGTATATAGGAAATGCTTATCATTTGGTTTTTGCATTAACGTTATTTTAATTCTTTTGTTTTGGTAGGCAAATTTTAAATTTGGATTAATATTATAACTTTCTAAGAATAGTTTATCTGCTTTAATATGGCTTGATAATTCTTCAGGAAGTTCTACTTCTACAAATCTTTCTGTTTGTGTTACTCTTGTGATATTTAAAGATCTTGCTAATTTTTCAAACCATTCTTCATACATATAAATAATCATGGTTTCATCTACTTTACCAAAACGGTCTTCTAGTTCTTCTTTTACTTTCTTTAAGCTTTCCATCGAATCAACTTCGTTAATTTTTTGATGAATTTCAATTTTAATTTCATCATCAGTTGTATATTCATCAGAAATATGAGTACTTACATCTACTAGAGATTCTTTTGTTTCATCTGTTTTAACTTCTTCACCTTTTAATCGTTTCATTTCTTCTTCAATCATTTGCATATATAAATTAATACCTACTGAATCAACAAATCCAGCTTGTTCACTACCTAGGATATCCCCTGCGCCACGTATTGCTAAATCACGCATAGCTATACGATATCCACTTCCTAGTTCCGTAAATTCTTTTATTGCATCTAGTCTTTTGATGGCTATATCATTTAACATTTTACTTTTATCATAAAGAAGATAAGCATAAGCGATTTTATTGGAACGCCCTACTCTTCCTCTTATTTGATATAATTGGGAAAGACCAAAACGATCGGCATTATATATGATTAAAGTATTTGTATTTGGTATGTCTATTCCTGTTTCAATAATTGTAGTGCATACTAAAATATCATATTTAAAATCAATGAAATCTTGCATGACATCTTCTAATTCTTGTTTATTCATTCTACCATGAGCACTGATAATTCTTGCTTCTGGTACTAAACTCTTAATGTGACTAACAATACTATCTAGTTTATCAATGTTGTTATAAAGAATAAATACTTGTCCTTGTCTTGCTAACTCTTTGTAAATCGCATCTTTGATAATTAAATCATTTTCTTCTAAGACATAAGTTTGAATTGGATATCTATTTACTGGAGGAGTATCAATAATCGATAAGTCTCTTAATCCAGACATTGCCATTTTCATGGTTCTTGGAATTGGTGTTGCAGATAAAGTTAAAACATTTACATCCGTTTTGAATTTTTTTATCTTTTCTTTGTGAGTTACACCAAATCGTTGTTCCTCATCGACAATAAGTAATCCTAATTTATTAAATTTTACATCATCACTTAAAAGTCTATGCGTTCCAAAGACAATATCAATTGTTCCTTTTTCTAGACCATCTAAAATTCTTTTTGTTTCTTTTTGAGAAGTAAATCGATTTAAAAGAGCAATTTCCACAGGATAGTCTTTGAATCTTTCTATAGCGCTAGTATATTGTTGTTTTGATAAAATCGTTGTTGGACATAAGTAGAATACTTGCTTATTGTTTAATACAGCTTTAAACATAGCTCGAAATGCTACTTCTGTTTTTCCAAAGCCAACATCTCCACATAATAGTCTATCCATAGGTACTTGATCTTTTAAATCGTGATCAATTTCTTTGATGGCTTTGTCTTGATCTTTGGTTGGTGTGTATTCAAAACTATTTGCAAAATCGGTTTCCATATCATATGTTTTATAAGCATCTCCCTTTAATGCTTTTCTTTCTGCATACAATTTTAATAATTCTTCTGATATGTCTTTAATTTTCTTTTCAACTGCTCGTTTTGTTTTAGCCCAACTAGTAGAATTTAGTTTGTTGATTTTGGGTTTAAAACCATCTTTGCTTGTATATTTTAAAATTGTATTCATTTTTTCTACTGGAACGTATACTTTATCATTATCGGCATAAAGAATTTCAATATAATCTTTGGCTAAACCTCTTTTGGTTAATGTCTTAATTCCGTTGTAAATACCAATTCCGTGAGCCATATGAACAACATAATCACCTTTATTTAGAGAATTTAAATCTTTAATTTTCGTACCAATTTTATAAGAGTTACGATATTTCACTCGCTCTTTATTTACTTTCTCAATATCATTTTCACTTATTACTACTGTTTTATCCACAATAAAACCTTGAGATAAATAAATCGGTTCAATTGTAATCGGTACAGTAATTAGTTCTTTGATAATTTTTACTTGAGATTCTTTACTTAAATAAAATATTATTTTATATCCTTGTCTGTGCCAGATTTCTGTTTGTTCTTTTAATTTATCAAAGTTCGAATGGAAATTTGGTACTTCTTTTGATATTAGATTTAGAGTATTTGTTCCTTTGGTATAATTATCTATGAAATTGATATATATATTTTCCTTTGGATTTATCTCATCTAGTGAAAACATAAATCTAGTGTCTTTAGGTAAATCTTTGGCTACACGAAATTCAAACATTTCTTCTTCTAATTTTTCATAATTTGCTTTAATTCTAGCTTCATCTATTGTTACTACAATTGCATCTTTGGCATAGTCTAGTAAACTTGATTTTTTATCTGTTTTTATTTCTCCATTGGTTACTAATTTTATTTCTTCAATTTCTTTGATTGACATTTGAGAAGACTCATCAAAATAACGAATGGATTCTATTGTATTGCCAAAGAATTCTACTCTAATTGGATGTTCTTCTAATGTTATAAATATATCTATTACAAAACCTCTTACTGCATATTCACCTGTTGTTGTAACAATGGTATCTCTCTTATAATCTAGTTTATCTAATATTTCAATTAGTTTTTCTCTATTAATTTCATCACCTTTTTTTAAGACGATATTCATTTTTTCTTGTACTGATTGATCGGTTAAATACTTTAGATAACCCATTAAATTGGTTACAATAATCCCTTTTTTGTTTTTTAGTGTTTCTAATGTGTCAATTCTGGTTGTTTTAAGTTCTGGTGAAATAGCGAGGGCTTGACTTGTAATAAAATCATCCATTGGAAATAGATAGGTATTTTTTTCATAAGAATTGATTCCGGAATAGAAACTGTTTGCTTCATATAACGTGCTTAATAAAACAATGATATTTTTTTTCTTTTTTTCAAAAAGTCTAGACACATAAAGATAGGATAACTCATGTGTTATCCCGGTGATTGTTAAATTATTATCATATTTAAAATATTCGTCTAAAAAATTCATATGCTAACTCACCTATTATAATCATTCATCGTTTTATCGATACCCTTAGTAATAAAAGAAATAATAATATCATCAAAAGTTGAATATAGCTTTTTATATGTTTCTAATTCTTCTTTATTAAATTTTCCTAAAACATAGTCTTTGGTATCAATACTCTTATCTTTTGATATACCTATTTTTAATCGCGCAAAATTTTTATTTCCTAATCGTTCAATAATTGACTTAATGCCATTATGTCCACCACTGCTACTATTTATTTTAAGACGGTATTTACCAACTGCTAAGTCTAGATCATCATGTATTACTAAAATATCTTCTAAATTTATTTTGTAAAAACTTACAAATTCTATTAAAGCATTTCCTGATAAATTCATATATGTAGTTGGTTTTACTAACAATACTTTTTCACCATTGATTATTTTTTCAGTATAAAGAGCTTGCCATTTGTTTTTCCAGTTTTCTGTGTTCGCAAAATGGTCAAGTACCATAAATCCTATATTATGGCGAGTATTTTCATATTCTTTACCAGGATTTCCTAGTCCAACTATTAATTTCATTATTTCACTTCCTTAAATATATTTTGATATGTTTTGGTTTGTCTATTAATTTCAAACGATTTTATCTTAACACCAATACGGGCGTTTTTTTTCATTTTAAACAATACCATTATAGCATCTTTCTTTAAGTTTGAATAAATAAAAATCATTTCTTTGACATGTAGTTGGTAAATATTTACAAGTGCTAATATTTCTTCTAATCTTTCTGGACGATGAACTAAATAGAAAGTTCCGTTATCTTTTAATAGATATTTTACAATTTCAAATATTTCTTTTAATGTAATTGTAATTTCATGTCTGGCAATTGCTTTTTTTATTTCTGTGTTTATAAGTGATGTTTTATCCACTTTAAAAAAGGGAGGATTGCAGGTTATGATATCAAAATTATTTCCCGGGAAATAATTTTTTAAATCTTTGGCATTACAATTTAACATTTGAATATTTGTTAATTTGTTTTCTTTAATACTTTTCTCTGCTAAATCAAAAATTTCTTTTCCTATTTCCACTCCAGTTATTTCAATGTTATTATTTTTTCCAATAATTAAAGGTAGTGGAGCATTTCCACTACATATGTCTAATAATTTTTTATCACTTGCTTCAATTTTTACAAATTCTGTGAGCAGTAAAGAATCTAAAGAAAATTTAAATAATTGATCATCTTGGTAAATTTTTAAACCATAATCATATAAATCATTCAAAACTTCCATCTTGATCACCTAGAGAAATTTCCACTTTTTCATTATTTACTAACACTTTATAGGAGCGATTTAATGTATCAACATTTACAACTTGTCCCACTCCCATTTCGGTAGTAACTGTTTCTCCTATATTAGGTAATCCATTACTACAACGTAAATATTCTTCATCTTCATAGGTTAAGCAGCATAATAATCTGCCGCATAAACCATTTATTTTAGATGGATTTAAAGCTAAGCCTTGATTTTTGGCCATGTTCATCGATACGGAATCAATATGATTTAAAAAGTTTGCACAACAAATTTTTTCACCACAGATACCTACTCCACCAACTTCCCTCGCTTTATCCCTAGCACCAATTTGACGTAATTCAATTCTGGTTCGATAGATATTCGCAAGTTTTCTGGCAAGTTCTCGAAAATCGATTCGTTCATCCGCTAGGAAATTAAATATTAGTTGTTTTCTATCGAAAGTAAAACTTGCATTAATCATTTTCATATCTAAATTTAATTCTTTGACAATTTCTCGGCATTGCTTCAAAGCTTGATCGGCATCTCGTAAATTTTTTAGATAATCCTCGTAATCTTTTTTTGTAGAAATACGAATTATATCTTTTAATTCATCCATGTTTTTAATATTTTCTTTATTTATTAAACTTACCACTTTACCAAATTGTAAACCTTTTTCGGTCTCTGTTATAACAGTAACGTTAATTGGACAACGAATTTTACTTTTAAAATTATATATTTTTCCATTATCCTTAAAATTAACCCCATATATATAATATTTATCCATCATTTTTCCTCATTTCTATGACAAATTTATCTAATAATAATTCTATATTTACATTATAACTCAAATCTTGTAAAAATTTGGTGATTATGTTTAATTTTCTAATAATTTCTTTTTCATTATCCTTAATGTTAATGATATCGGTTAGTTCTTTGGCATAATTCTTTTTACTTATTTTCAGAAAATGGTTGTAATAGATTTCAAAAATTAATTTAAACATTATTTCTATTTGCTTTCTTTCTGAATATTTGGTTAAAATTTGCATTTTATGATTTATTATATCATTTACAAATATTTGATTTAAATAATTTCGAATATCTATTACATAATCATCAAATTCTTCTTTCGAAATATTTAATTTTTCTAATAAATTATTGCTTTCATAATCAATTACTAATGATTGACACCTGCTTTTTATGGTTGGAATCATAACATCTTTATTGGTTGTAATAAAAAATCCTAAAATACCATCGGTTGGTTCTTCAACAAATTTGAGCATAGCATTTGCACTACTTGCATTTAGTTTTTCAGCATTTTTTATAATATAAATATTATATTTACTATAGATTGGTTTTGTTTCAAAGGATATTTTTAAATCTTCTATTTGGGATTTTTTAATACTTGTCCCATCTGGTTCGATTGTAATTAAGCTAGGTAAATTATTTTTTTCTATTAAATTACATAAATTACAATTATTACAATTTTCATTAAATTCTGAAGGACAGTTTAGTGCTTTGACTAATTCTTTTAAGTCTTTCATACACTTTGAGATATTATTTGTTTCAATTAAATAAGCGTGAGCTAATCTTCCCTCACGATATTTTTTATAAATTTCTAATAGATTATTATTTACCACCAAATACCACATCCTTATATTAACAAATAAACAGCAACTAAACCAAGAATTCCCGGAGAACCTAAAAGTGTTACTAAAAAAATTGTAAATAAATTTATTGGTATAAATATATTTACTCCAGATAAAATTAAATTCAATCCATATAACATTACAAAAGCAAAACATAATTTACTGAGAATTTTTAATATTGTTTTTTTCATATTTTATCACAGTAAATTATATGATTTTTTGCTTTTAATATTCTGAAATTTTCTTTCGATCCTCCAAAGCTTTTTCTAAAGTAACATTATCTAAATAATCAATCTCAGCACCAATTGGAATACCATATGATAATCTAGATATTGTTACATTTTTATTTTCTAAGATCTTTTTAATATACATAGTTGTTGCTTCTCCTTCTACGGTCGGCTTTAACGCAAGGATTAACTCTGGATTATCTAATTTTTCTACTCTTGATAATAGACTTGCAATATTAATGTCTTCTGGTCCAATATCTTCCATCGGAGAAATTAAGCCGTTTAATACATGATAGGTTCCCATGAAAGTACCTGTTTTTTCAAATGAAAAGATGCTTTTATAATCTTCAATTACGCAAATTATATTTTTATTTCTTGCATCATCACTACAAATATTACATATCTCACTATCTGTTAAATGACCACAGATCGAACATCTGGTTAAATTTTTTTTCGCATTTATGATCGCTTTACTAAATTCATCTGCTTCTTCTTCACTAAATTCTAATGTTGCAATAGCTAGGCGTTCAGCACTTTTTTCGCCAATTCCTGGCAATTTCTGATAATAGTTAATTAATTTTTCTAAATCTACTGGATAATTCATTAAAATAATCCATTTAATGATGAGCCATAAGCACCCATTTTATTTTCAATTTCGGTATCAACTTTTGTGGTTGCATCATTCATTGCTATTTTAATCATATCTTCTAACATTTCTCTATCATCAGATTCTATTGTTCCTTCGTATGTAATTGTTATTTTTTGTAGTTCTTTTTTACCATTTATTTCAACTTTTACCCATTCTGATGTTCCTTCAAAAGTAGAGTTATCAATTTCTTCTTTCTTCTTACTTATTTCTTTTTGCATTTTTTGAGCTTGTGCCATTAAACTTTGAATATTCATATTTATTCCTTCTTTCTTATTCGATTTCTATTTTTTCTTTATCAAATATATCATAAGCGATTTTTTCAATATTATCAATATTATTTGTAACAACTTCTTCACTTTTTGGTTCTTCTATATAATGATATACTTGCTTGTTTTTTAAATTATTAATATAAACTTGCTTTTCCTTATTCCATTCATTTTCTGTCAAAGCAATAAATTTATATAGGTTATTATATTCTTTATTAAATAATGTTTCAATATCATTTAATCTACTATTTATTAAATTGGTTGTTCCGTCGACTACGTTAGTTAGCACTGCAATTTGGTCGCTTGCTGTAACTACATTACAATCAATCAATAAATTAAGTAAGCTTTTATCTTCGATCTTTTTCAATAAATTTTGCCACATATCTTTTACTTTTTGCAAATATTCTTTTTTTGCATTAACAAAGCAGTTATTAACACGTATTTTTATTAATTCTTCATAACTATTTTTTGCAGAGATTATTTCCTGGGAAATAATTTTAGTTGTATCTTCTTTATTTTTATTAACAACGTTTTTTGGTGTTTCCTTAATTTCATTTTCTTGTTCATTTATTTCCCGGGAAATATTTTGATTGGTTCTTGATGTAAAATTGGTTTCCTTATTAAAATATTTTAATAAAGTTATTTCTATTAATAAATATGGATCAATACTTACATTAATATAATTTGATATATCCGCTAGTTCAAATGCCATTTCTTTTAAGTCTTGATAAGTCAAACCTTGATAATCTCTCTCTTTTTTGCTTTTAAGGGCTTCTAATTCTATTTTTTCAAGTAGCTTTTTAATTAATACTTTATAATCAATTGCACATTCTTTGAATTTTTTCATTATATTATCAAAGTTATCCACATTATTTTCTAATATCAAATTATATAAATCATCTACTTGTTTTTTAGAAACCGATCCAAAGTGTTCTATAACGTCATTAATTGTTATTTTTTCTGATGTACTTGACAATTGATCTAAGATACTTAAAGCGTCACGCATCCCACCATCTGAAATATATGCCATTTCCTCTAAAGCATCACTATCTATATCTATTTTTTCATTTTCAATAACAAAATTTAATCGTTTCATAATATCATTTATTGAAATTTTATGAAAATCAAAACGTTGACAACGAGATAAGATGGTAATAGGTACTGCTTCTATATTGGTTGTTGCTAAGATAAATACTACATGTTTTGGTGGCTCTTCTAATGTTAATAATAAAGCATTAAAAGCACTCGTACTCAACATATGGACTTCATCAATTATATAAACTTTATATTTCGAATAGGCTGGAGCTAATTTAATATTATTAATAATTTCTCTTATTTCATCAACTCCATTATTTGAAGCAGCATCAATTTCAATAATATCCGCATTCTCTTTAAAGTGAATACAACTTTCACAATTATTACATGGACCATCATCGGTTGGATTCAGACAATTAATTGCTTTAGCAAAAACTTTCGCAGTACTTGTCTTTCCTGTTCCTCTTGGGCCTGAAAAAATATAAGCATGTGATATTTTGTCATTTTTGATTGCATTTTTTAGAATTGATACCATATAGTCTTGACCGATTATACTTGAAAAATTATCTGGTCTATATTTACGGTATAGTACTTTATAATCCATAAATTCCACCCCATTTAATTATATCATATAAAGACTATTTCTTGTTTCTTTTCTTTGCAAAAAATTCCTTTAATATTATATCATACGTATGTTCGTAGTCGTTATTTTCCAATTTTTGGAATTTTGTTTTGGAATATTCCTTTTTATTTAAAGGTTTTTCTAATAGGAAAAATACATTTCTTATTCTAGATTGTTTAATTATATTTTCACATATGCTACATGGTTTTAAAGTTACATATAGATCACAATCAAAAAGACGCCAATCTTTTAATTTTTTACTAGCTTTTTTTATTGCTATTATTTCGGCATGATCTAATACGTTATGATTTTTTGCTCTTTTATTAAATCCTTTAGAAATAATCTTATTATTTTTGACAATTATTGCACTTACTGGAACTTCATTATTTTTTGAAGCTTTTATAGCTAGTTTTATTAATGTTTTATAATAATATTCGTTCATATATTTATCACCCAATAAAAAAGTGCACACAAATAGGGATTGATGTGGCTGCTACCTTCCGGTCCTGACCAGATTACAATATATTTGTTGCACATAAATAATTTATCACATTTTAGTTTAAAATGCAAGCATATGTTTCACGTGGAACATTATTTTTTTGCATAACTTGTTTTTTTGCTAATAACGATTCAATATTTTATTTCAATGTTTCACGTGAAACATTGTTAGTAAGTTCTAATTAGTAGGTTAATCTTCTATTTTTATAATTTTAGTTAAAGTGGATTACTTTTTAAAATATTAATAGTAATATTTTTTTATTCATTTGAATATTAAAATTATTTCTTTATATTTAAAATTATTTTTTGCTTAATAAATGATCTATATGTTTCACGTGAAACATTGTGGATAACTTTTATTATGTTTATATTTTATTATTTTTCAATATATCGTAATTTACATTTTTTGTTATTAAAGTCTCACGTGAAACCTTTCTTTAAAAATTTTAATTATTTTATAATTGATTCTAGTACTTTTCACTAATTCAATTATGAACAAGTATTTTTAGCATTAATAATTGCACGGTTTATTAGAAATCATCCATTTATTACATCATTTTATTGTTTCACGTGAAACATTTTGCTTTTTCCCTCATCTTTTTCAGTTATCCACATTTCTTCTTTTGCTCTATAAATATTTAAAAAACCATTAGATAAATTCTAATGGTTTGATTTTACTAATTTTTATTCTGCAGTTTCAGATTCTATTTCTTCTTCTTCGTTATTTTCATTTTTCTCTACTAAACTAATTGTACTTACATGTTGATTCTCTTTTAAATGAATTAATCTTACACCTTGTGTTACTCTTCCTAAAGTATTAATTTGATCTAAAGTCATTCGCATCGTTGTACCAGTATTTGTCATGATTACTAATTCCTTATTTTCTTCAACTACTTTTACGGCTGCGATATTACCATTTTTGTCAGTAATATTTAAAGCTTTTACGCCTTTACTACCTCTACTTGTTTCTCTAAAATCACTTACTAAAGTCTTTTTTCCATATCCTTTTTCAGTTACTAACAATATTTTATCATCTTCATTAACTACTTCTGCACAAACACATTTGCTTCCATCTAAATTAATACCTTTGACACCGCTTGCTGTTCTACCCATGACTCTAATTTTATCTTCTTTAAATTTTACCATACGTCCCGTTTCACTACCTAATAAAATATAATGATTACCATTTGTAGGTTTTACTGCAATTAATTCATCATTTTCTTTTAAATTAATACATATTTTCCCTGACGTACGTATGTTTGCAAATTCTTCTATTGATGTCTTTTTTACTAATCCTTTTTTCGTTACAAATAATAGGAATTTAGTTTCTTCTTTGGATGAAATTCCTAGAATAGAACTAATGGTTTCATCTTTTTCAATTGGTAGTAAATTAATTATTGGTAATCCTTTTGATTGACGGTTAAATTCTGGAATTTCATATCCTTTAATCCGATATACTTTTCCTTTATTAGTAAAGAATAATACGTGATCGTGTGAGGAAATATTGATGATCTGTTCAACAAAGTCTTCATCATTTGTTGTCATACCTTTAATTCCCATTCCGCCACGTTTTTGAGCTTTAAATGTATCAGAAGTGGTACGTTTGATATAACCTTTATTTGTCATAGCAATAAGCACGTTTTCTTCTGGAATTAGTGATTCATCTTCAATATACTCTATTGCTGTCATATCAATATCTGTACGACGTTTATCGCCATATTTATCTTTAATTTCTAGTAATTCTTCTTTAATAATATTTAGAACTTTTTCTTCTGAAGCAAGAATTCCTCTTAATTCTTCAATTAATTTTAATAATTCGTTTAATTCTTCTTCAATTTTATCTCTTTCTAATCCTGTTAATCTTCTTAAACGCATTTCTAGAATTGCTTCAGATTGAACATCACTTAAATTGAATTTGTTCATTAAGCCTTGTTTGGCTTATTCATCAGATGCAGAGGCTCTAATTAATTTAATTACTGCATCAATATGATCTAGAGC
>JAGHGS010000046.1 GCA_017888105.1 Bacilli bacterium | reverse complement strand
TTAATACTTTGGATATACAGTGGCAAGAAATGTATGATCTAGCTCAAAAATACTATGAACATTATGACAATTTAAATGTTCCTCGTAATTTTAAAACTACTAATGGATATGAATACGATGAGCAAGGTTTAAATTTAGGAAGTTGGATTCATACTCAAAAAACATCTAAGAAACAAGGAACACTCAGTCAAGGGCGAGAAGAAAAACTCCTTGCAATAGGTATGATTTTTGATATTAGGAAGAATAAATCTTTAGTTCAAGAATTATGTCAAAACTATGGAATTGATGAAAAGAAAAATAAAGCGATTTTAAAAGGTATTCCTTATAGAGAAATGGTAGCTAAAATAAAGTATTTAGAAGAAAAAGAAATAGCAATTACAAATGATGGTTATTTACATGAAATCTTTGATTTAAGTAATAAAGAATTACAAGAAAAATATGGTGTTAGTTTAGAAGAATTAGTAAAAACATATTATTTAGATTTAGAAAGGGGTAGTAGATAAATGTTTTTAAGTAAGTATGTAAATGATGTATATTATGAAATGATACTTGATGAGTATGATAGTGACTATTTATTAACATTAGACGAAGAACAATTTAAAAAAATCTATGATTTATTTAAAGAATATGGTTTTACTTATATAGAAGATATTATTTTAAGATATTTAGAAATATTTGAGATGGAATATGATGAAGTGAAAGAAAAGTTAAAAGATTTAAAATTAGAACTTGGTGATAATTTTGCTTATATTATTGGTAATCATTTAAGTTTATTATATAAAATACTAGATTAGGAGGAGTATGGAAAAAGTTGTTATTGAAGTTGGTTCTACAGTTACTAAGATAGATTTATATGATGGAAACGATATTAAAAGAATACAAGAAAAAACAATTTTATTTAAAAAACATTATCAAGAAAATCATGTTTTAAATGAAGACGATGTTCATCTATTAATTGATTTGGTAAAAGAAGTAAAGCAACGTTATACAGATATTTATGTTTGTGGTACCAGTATTTTTAGAAAATTGAATGATGAGGAAAGAAAAGAATTTTTTGATACTTTTAAAAGGAATACTGGTTATGACTTTCATATTATAGTTGAGGAAGAAGAAAATCATTTGACAGTAAGAGGCGCTACAAGATGTGTTTCTGATAGAGTATGTGTGATGATTGGTGGTGGAGGTTCTACCGAGATTGCTATTTATGATGGAACAATTATAGAAGAAGAAAATACTTCTATTGGAGTAGTGGATGTTTTAAATGTATTTCCTGATTTAGCACAAGATTATGCTACTACTTCACTAGAAGAAGTGATGGATTTTATTAAAGAGCGATTAAAATTACCTAAAACGAAAGTGGATACTCTTATTTTAGTCGGTGGTGGACATGAAAAGTTTGCTAGAGAATCTGGTATTACTTATGAAGATAATACTGTTTATAAAGATAATCATGCGCCAATTATGATGGATATTGATACACGAAGAAAAGATACTAAAAGATATTTTGAAGAAATATCATTAGATGCCATAAGAGGAAATTCTAGTGATCCTGCTTGGTGGGACGCAACACGAGCTATGTGTGCTTTTGTTCTTGTTGTTGCCGAAGAAGTTCAAGCAAAAGTAATTGTCCCAACGGATCTTTCTATGACTTATGCAATTATAGAAACATTTGATAAATAAATAGAACTGTGATATAATTCGCAGTAGTTAGGGGGGTTTCATGATTACAGCTGTAGATAAAAAGAGAATATTACAATATTTAGCAAAACATGCACTTGGAAATTTATATTATGCTGATTTTAAGGAGTTTATTAATTTTAAAAAATGTTCTGATTTAGATTTATATAATTATTTTATTAGTAATTGTGAAGAATTTTTATTAAATCAAAAAGGTTCTTTTAAATTGTTTTTAAAGTATTTAGAGTTAGTTGGTATATTTATTCAAGTTTTTCTAAAAGAAAAAATGGATATTCCTAAATGTGATTTAGAAAGAGTGCTTCTTTTAGAAGAAAAACTAGAACATTCTAGTATTGAGGATAAGCAAGTTATTGGAGAAATATTAAAAGAGATGCATGATTATATTCATGAACATTTTGCTGATATTTTAAGTAAAGTAGAACCTGTACAAGTTAGGGAAGAAAAAAATAGTTTGGAAGAACAAACGAAGCAAATAAACGATCAAGAAAAAGTGATTGCTAGTAAAGATAAAAAAATTGAAGAGCAAAAGAAAAAACTTGAAAGTTTAAGAAAAGAAAAGAAGAAATTAGAAGCTCAATATCAAAAACTAGAAGAGTTATGTCAAGAATTAAAACAATTGTTGGAGCAGTATAAAGAAGAAAAAGATGATAATACTACTTTAATTCGTACGAATGAAGAAAAAATTCTTGAGTTAGATGAAAAACTGGAAATGCTTATGGACATGAAAATAAACTTGGAACATCAAAAGAGGGTTTTAGAGAGATCTTTAGCAGAAGCTCAAAGTGAACTAACGAAAGTAAGTGCCTCTTTAGAAGAAAGTGAACAAAAGAATCAAGATTTACGCACAGAACTAGAAAATATGAGTTCTAAAGTTCAAGTTTTAAAATTTCAACTATATGTTGAAAAAAGAAATGAAAAGATTGAAGAAATCGTTTTAAAGAGTTTATATGAGGGCAAATATAGTTTAGTAGAATTATGTCAAATACTTGCTGCTTCTTCCTATTTATCAAATTCAAAAGAAGTATATGAGGTAATAAAAACTTTAGGTCAGAATTTTAGTATAGCAACTTCGATGTATCCAGATGGTCCTAAATATTTTATAACCCAGCCTATGGTAAGCCATAATGCTACCTATGATTTTTCTTAGATAAAGATAAGAAAGTTTTAAATCTTTTATTTGTATCAGATTTTCATCTTTCTGATTCTATATTATGGAAAGGGTTAGAAATATTTGATGCGATATTAGCTTATTGTACCAAAAACCAAATTAATCAAGTATTTCATTTAGGCGACTTTTTTGATTTTACTGAAATTTCAAGAACATATGACTATGACAAATTAAAAAAAGCATCCCAGCTTATAGAAACTTTAACCCAAAAAATACCATCAGACCTTAAAATAAAACACTTTGTTATTGGTGGAAATCATGATGAATATCACTTAAAATTAGGAAAGGATCTTTTAGCTTATTTTACAAGTGAAAGAGAAGATTTTACTTTAATGGGTTATCAAAATACTACGCTAAATATTATCCAAGAAAATAACAATATTGCTCATTTTCTTTTAAGACATCCTTATAAAGAAGTAGATAAATCTCATTTTGAAGATCAAATAAAAACTTTTAATAGAAATGCAAATAGTATCCCTGATTTTACTTTTTTGGGTCATAGTCATTGTAGCTATCTTGATTTAAGTGCAAAAAGATGTATCGTTCCTTCTCTTACCCGAGATAGAATATGCCATGGAGCATGGCACATATGTCTTCACTTTGAGGATAATACAATTGAAGATATGCACTTTATTCCTTTAATATTCGATAAAAAATTTATTCCAACTTCTAATATTGTATATCATACGAGAGTAAGAAGAAAATAATTTTGACAAATTGATATTTTGTGTTATAATTAGATAGACAGATTTAAGTGGGCATAATTATTCCCACTTTTATTATTATTTTAAAGAGGTGTGTATGAAAAAAGATTTAAAAGAACTAGAGAGTTTAATTAAAAAAGCTTTAGAAGAAAAAGAAATACTTGTCGATAGTGTTACTTATGAAAAGAATAGTGGTAATTATAATGTATTATCTGTTGTTCTTGATAAAGTGGGAGGAATTGATTTGGATACCGTTGTTGAAGCGACTAATATTATCAATCCAATTGTCGATCAATATGATTTTACTGATGATTCTTACATTTTAGATGTTACAAGTAAAGAAAGAGGCGATTATAATGAATAGTGAAGAATTTATTAAAGCAGTTAAAAATATTGTAAAAGAAAAAGGAATTAGTGAAGATGTTGTTTTTGAGGGAATGGAACAAGCACTTACTACGGCTTATAAGAAAAACTTTGATTCAAAAACAAATGTTAGAGTAGATATTAATAGAGAAACAGGAGAAATTAAGGTTTATTCTTATTTAGTTGTTGTTGATGATGTTGATTTTGGTTCAGAAGAAGTAGACGAAGAGGGAAATGTTGTAAAAATACCTCCTAAAATTAATCCGGATGCGCAAATTATTTTAGAACAAGCAGAAGAAATGGTTCCAGGTATTAAAGTGGGAGAAACCATTGAAAAAGAAGTTACACCAAAGGATTTTGGTCGTGTTGCAGCATCCACGGCTAAACAAGTTTTAACCCAAAGAATCAGGGAAGCTGAAAAAAATAGTTTGATAGAAGAATTCCAAGATAAAGGAGGAGAAATGTTACTTGGCTTAGTTGCTATGGAAGATCATCGCAATTATTTCATTGATTTAGGTAGAACAAGAGGTATTTTACCAAAGAGTGAAATTATACCTGGTGAAACGATAAAGATGGGTTCGAATATTCGAGTTTATGTAACAAAGATTGAAACAAATTCAAAAGGACCTTTAATACTTCTTTCTCGTAAACATTATGGTTTTGTTCGTCGTCTTTGTGAACTTGAAATACCAGAATTAGGCGATGGAACTTTAATTATGCATGCTTGTGTAAGAGAAGCGGGAATTCGTTCAAAAGTGGCTGTTTCATCAACGAATGATCGTATTGATGCAATTGGTACTTGTATTGGAGAGAGAGGACATCGTTTGGGTAGTATCCTAAAAGAATTAAATGGAGAAAAATTAGATTTTGTTTTATATAGTGATGAGGCAGAAGAATATATTAAGAAAGCTTTAACTCCAGCGAAGAATGCAATTGTAAATATTACTGATCCAGTTAAAAAAGAGGCCTTAGCAGTTGTTTCCAATGAAGAGCTTCCTCTTGCAATTGGTAAAGGTGGAAGTAATATTCGTCTTGCTAGTCGTCTTACAAAATATAAGATTAATATTAAGACTATGGAACAAATTAATGCTGAAGGAAATAAATAAATTTAGGAGGAATATTTATGAAGATAAAGAAAACTCCAATGCGTACTTGTGTAGTTACGAAAGAAAAATGTGAAAAAAGAGATTTGCTTCGAATTGTAAGGACTCCAGAAGGAAATGTTATATTGGACCCTACAGGGAAAGCAAATGGTCGAGGAGCTTATTTAAAAAAAGATGAAGAAGTAATTAAAAAAGCAAAAACAAGTAAAATATTAGATAGAATACTTGAAGTTGATATTCCAGATAATATATATGAAGAAGCAAAAAACATGTGTGAGTAAAGGAGTGGTAAGAATGAATAATGAAATGGTTTTACGGTTTGTTTTAGCAACGGATCAATTGTTAAATGATTTAGGGAATTTAACAGGAATTGAAAATGGAAATGATAAAAAAAGAGAATATCGAAGAATACTTAGCGAAGCACAGAAAATGCAACGAGTTTGTTATGATCCTTATCTTTTTGCAACGAAAGATATCGGTAGTGATAAAATGGAATATACCTGTTTGGTCTGTGGTAAAGTAATTGGAGGAACTACATTAGGGCATGTGGTTAATTTAACAGAAGATGGTTTAATTGAGGGTGATGATGCTCTAGAGTATGCGGTATCTCAGTTAAAACAATATTTGGTGATGGAACCAGCATTAAGTGAAGTTGAAATAAGAGAGGCTTTAAGAAACGATTTAATTGAATTTGCAAGACAAAGATAAGAAAGGAGAGATGTATATGACAGTAAAAGAATATGCGGCTGATGTTAGTTTAAGTGTAGCAGAAATACTAAAAAAATGTGATGATTTAGGTATTGAAGTAAAATCTGGTGATGATTTACTTACGGATGAAGAAATTATTTCTCTAGATAATGCCATTAATTTAATTACGGAAGATGAAACTTTTGAAGAAGAAGAAACGATTGATGAAGTTGTTGATGCTATTGTAGAAGCTAGTAATATTACTAAGACTATGAATACTACAGATAAAAAGCAAAAATTAAAGAAGAAGAAAGATCAAGTAGAAAGCAAAGATTATAGTCATCTAAAGAAAGAAATGTATAAAAATAAGAATAAGTTAATGAAAAATACGAAAGATGATAATATTATTTTGTTTAAAGATGGAATGACGGTTGGAGATTTAGCAGCCGAACTTAATATTAGTGGAACCGATATTATAAAGAAATTAATGACTCTAGGATTAATGATTTCTTTAAATCAACCAATTGATTTTGAGAATGCAGAAATCGTTGCTTTAGAATATAATAAAACACTTAAAAGGGAAGAAACGCAAGATGTTTCTAATTTTGAAGAATATGAGATAGTGGATGATAAAGAAGATTTGGTACCACGTCCACCAATTGTTACCATTATGGGACATGTGGATCATGGTAAAACAACTTTACTTGATTATATTCGTCATTCTCATGTTGCAGCTGGTGAATTTGGTGGTATTACTCAACATATTGGTGCTTATCAAATTGATACCAATGGAAATAAAATTACTTTTATTGATACTCCAGGACATGCAGCGTTTACTGAAATGCGTGCAAGGGGAGCTAGTGTAACGGATATTGTTATTATTATTGTTGCAGCGGATGATGGAGTCATGCCTCAAACAAGAGAAGCGGTTGATCATGCTTTAAGTGCTAAAGTACCTATTATTGTCGCTGTAAATAAAATTGATAAACCAGATGCCAATCCAGAGAGAATTCGAACGGAAATGGCTGAAATAAATATTACTCCTGAAGAATGGGGTGGAAATGTTCCTTTTATTAATATTTCGGCTCAAACGGGAGAAGGAGTCGATAAACTTTTGGAAACAATTTTAGCAATTAGTGAAATGTCGGAATTAAAGGCAAATCCAAAAAGATATGCGATTGGTTCGGTTATAGAATCACGTCAAGATAAAAATGTTGGTGGAATTGCTAGTTTACTTATATTAAATGGTACTTTACGATTAGGAGATCCGGTTGTTGTTGGTACGACTTATGGTAAAGTAAGAACGATGAAAAATGATTTAGGAGAAGCAATTCTTGAAGCTGGGCCAGGAATGCCAGTTGAAATTACGGGCTTATCAGAAAACCCTAGTGCTGGTGATAAGTTTATGGCCTTTGAAACTGAAAAGGAAGCAAAAGAAGTTGCAGAAAAAAGAGCTTTACATGCGAAAGAAAATAAATATAAGAAAGATGTTATTTCTCTTGATGATCTATTTAGTAAAATTAGTGGAGGTCAAAAAGAAATTAATGTTATTTTAAAAGCAGATGTTCGTGGTTCTGAGGAAGCAGTTAAAAATAGTTTGCTTAAAATTGATGTTGAAGGAGTTAAAGTAAACGTTATTCGTTCTGGTATTGGTACGATTACAGAAAGTGATGTTGTTTTAGCGAATGCTTCAAATGCCATTATTATTGGCTTTAATGTAAGTCCTTCTAATATTACTAAGGAAATGGCTAAGGAATATAATGTAGATATTCGTCTTTATACGATTATTTATAAATGTATTGAAGAAATTGAACTTGCTATGAAAGGTATGCTTGATCCAGAATTTGAAGAAAATATTCTTGGTAATGCAGAGATTCGTAGAATATTTAAATTTTCTAAAGTTGGTAATATTGCTGGTTCTTATGTTTTGGATGGTGTTATTAAGAATAATGCAAAAGTTCGTCTCATTCGTGATGGTGTTATTTTGTATGATGGTACCATTGCTTCTGTTCAAAGAGAAAAAGATAGTGTTAAAGAAGTGAAAAAGGGATACGAATGTGGTATTACTTTGGATAACTTTAGTGATATTAAAGTAGGAGACACGTTAGAATGCTATGAGATGGTGGAGGTTAAAAAATAATGCCTAGTCATAAACAAGCAAGAGTATCTAGTGATATTGCTAGAGTTATTAGTGAAATTCTTTTTGAAGAAGCAAAAGATGAATTGTTAAAAACAATAACGATTACAGGATGTAGGGTATCTAGAGATCTTAGTTATGCTAAAGTTTATTTTACTTCTTTGCTTAATATGGATCATAAAAAACTAGAAAAGGAATTAAATGAAGCAAGTTCTTTTATAAGAGGAGAGTTAGCAGAGCGAATAGATCTTCGTCATACCCCAATTTTAGAGTTTGTCTATGATGAATCGATTGAGTATGCCGAAAATATAGAAAATATTATAAAAGAAATTAAAGAAAAGTGATGAGTATGAATAATAAATTGACAATTTTAACTGGTAAGTTTACTTTAGAAGAAGAGTATTTGATTTTGAAGAAATATCCGGAGAAGAAAGAAGATTTAAAGTTTTTTAGAGAAGCTAATTATTTTCAAATACATAAGCTTTATTTTCGGGGATTTTTTCAAGGTTATGTTGTTTTGTTTTTAGGACATAATTCATTAAATACTAATGATGTTTCAATAGAAGATGTAGGGTATTTGCGTGATCCAGAATTACAAAATCCTTTAATGTATCATTTACTTTTAAGGGTTAAGAATCATAAAGTTTTGTCTTTTCCAATCGATACCTTTTATTATGATCAAAGTAAATTTGATGCTATCTATCAAAGAATATTTGATTCTTTAGATTTTCAAGAAATTAAGAGGGAACCGTGTCGGGCATAATTATTGTAGATAAACCAAAAGATTTTACTTCGAGAGATATTGTAAATATTATTTCGCATGAATTGCATGAGAAGAAAGTAGGACATACTGGTACCCTTGATCCACTTGCTACGGGCGTTTTAGTGGTTTGCGTTGGTAAGTATACGAGGCTTGTAGATATGCTTACCTCTCTTGATAAAGAGTATATTGCAGAAATTAAATTAGGTATTGAAACTGATACGTTGGATATTACTGGTAATATTTTAAAGAAAGAAGAAGCGCATATTACAAGATCACAAATTTTAGAGGCTTTTTCTAAATTTATTGGTCTATATAAGATGGAAGTTCCTAAGTATAGTGCTATTAAAGTAAATGGTAAAAAACTATATGAATATGCACGAGAAGGAATAGAAGTGGCATTACCAGTGAAAGAAGTTCATATTTATGATCTTGAATTATTATCCTTTTGTCAAAATATGATCCGTTTTCGTTGTAAAGTAGAAAAGGGAACTTATATTCGTAGTTTAATTCGAGATATGATGAAATATTTAGGAGTTTTAGGAACTATGAGTAATTTAATTCGAATAAGGCAAGGAAACTTTCGAATTGAAGATGCAAGTTCCTTGGAAGATATTAAAAATCATCAATTTAAATGGTTACAAGCAAAAGATGTACTTGATATTCCTATCTATACTTTAGATGATCATCAATATAAAAAAGTAAGCAATGGAAATTCCATTTATTTGGATCGTGATGATGATATGTTACTTCTTATTTATCGTGATGAAGAAGTTGCTATTTATAAGAAAAGTGATGAATTATATAAGCCGAAAGTTATGCTTATATAATCTTTATTGCCCCATAGCCAAGCGGTAAGGCAGCGGGCTCTGACCCCGCGATTTCGTAGGTTCGAATCCTACTGGGGCAGCCAATTTGTTATTTAAGCCTGTATTTATGGGCTTTTTTATTGTTTAGTTGCGCGAGGTCTACTCTTTTTCAAATCACTTATTTTGTTAG
Source organism: Bacilli bacterium (assembly GCA_017888105.1). GTDB lineage: Bacteria > Bacillota_I > Bacilli_A > RF39 > UBA660 > Caccenecus. The sequence continues at coordinate 1,727 of JAGHGS010000046.1, read as the reverse complement.
ATAACTTTTAATTGCTTTATCTAATTTTGATAAAACGTTTTCAGAACACATAATTTTATTATTATTTTCTAACACTCTTTTTTTGCTTATCGTTTTTATTTGTGTGATAATGGCAAATGAATTATTTTTGTATTTCGAACTGCTATATTTTTGAGATACTAAGTTTCCTAAATTAATTTTCCTATAACCTGCTTTAGAAGTAAGTGGAACAACAGTAATGTTATCGGTCACTCTTGTATCGTCATTGTTTAAAACTATTGCAAAATGTGTATGATTTAATTCTGTGCCTATATTAACTTCAAAGTCTATTTTAAGAATTTGTCCTCGTTTATATTTGTGATATATTGGTTCAATATTTTCTGTCTCGTTTTTAAATTCTTCGCTTTCTTTTAGAAGCCATTCATCTAATTGGGAAAATTTAATTTTATTGCTTTTTTTTACTTCTTTGAAATTTTTGCAAGCAATATCTATTTTATTCTCTATTTCGGTATTCAATATCTATCGCTCCTTTGCATATTTGTAATCCTTTTATCCATTTGTCTAAGCATTTTTTCTCCTGTATGTTTAGCTAAAAGGTATTTTATATATAATAATTACATCAAAAAATACATATGTACGCCAATATAAATATAATAAAAACTAAACTTTTTGTTTAGTTTTAAACGATATCATCGATATATCTTTTAAGTTCTTTTGCATTTGGTCCAAAGATTATCTTTAATTGATTGTCAATTTCAACAATCCCTTTTGCTCCCAGTTTTTCAATCGCGTCCTTATTAACGATACTTACATCTTTTAGGATTACTTTAAATCTACTCATGTTTGCTTCAGCACTAACAATGTTGTCTTTTCCTCCTAAGTAAGTAATTAATTTGTTTGCTTCAATTCTAAAATCTCTTCTTGTTAGTTTAATTACAATTAAAAGAACTATAATTAGTACAATTGCAATAATTAAATATTGTAACCATGTATCCATTTTCTATCACCTATTTCTATTATACTATAAATTTTGGTATAAATAAAGAATTTTGTCTACATAATAAGATTAAGGAATGGTGAAAATGAAAAAAATACTTTTAATGGTTGGTTGCTTATTTATGGTTGTCGGTTGTGCTTGTTCTAATGATAAGGCCGCGGATGCGGTTGAAAAATATTTAAATGATTATAAAGGGCTTAATAATCAAGTTTTGGAAGATATTGATGAATTAGTAGAAAATGAAGATTTAACGGATAAGGGACGCGAAACTTATAGGGAAGTTTTGAAAAGACAATATCGTGATCTTGTTTATACAATTGAAAATGAAGATTATGATGGGGATACAGCAGAAGTTACCGTTAAAATTACGGTTTATGATTTATATAAAGCCCAAAAAGATGCTAGTGAGTATTTAAAAAACCATCAAGATGAATTTTTAACAGATGGGGAATACGATAATGATTTATATATGGAATATAAGTTGGAGCAAATGAAGAATATGAATGATACGGTTCAATATAATATTGTATTTCATGTTACAAAAACTGATGGTAAATGGTATGTTGAACAACCAAGTGATGAAGTTTTAGAAAAAATACATGGTGTATATAATTACGATGAGGATCAGGATAAATTCATAAAATCGTAAAAAGAACTATACAGATAAAATTTTAGTAATTTCTTTTTCAAAATTAGTATTTAATAGAAACCGAATTGAGTTCATACTTAATTTGGTTTTTTCTTTATAATT
>JAGHGS010000045.1 GCA_017888105.1 Bacilli bacterium | reverse complement strand
GTCTTGAACTAGAAGAAAGCAAAACCAGAATAATACCTTTTGGACGATTTAAGGGTTCAAAAGAAAGTTTTGATTTTCTAGGTTTTACACATATAAATGCCAAGACAAGAAAAGGCAAATATATAGTAAAACATAAAACAAGCAAAAAGAAAATGAAAGCCAAAAGAAAAGAATTTAAAATGTGGATGAAAGATAATATGCATAAGCCAGTTTACGAAATAATGGAAACTATTAAAAAGAAATTAATAGGACATTATAACTATTATGGTATAAATAATAATAGTAAATCTATATGTGACTATTATATATATGTTAAATGGAATACATATAGAATACTAAATAGAAGACATCAAAAGAAAAGTATGTCATATGAAATATTTAATAGAATATGGACTGGATTTTCAATGCCAATACCACATATTAAAGTTAATATAGGTTAAGTCAAAAGATTTATATGAAGAGCCTATTGCCTTAATAGGGCACGATGGGTTCTGTGAGGGGCAGACAGACGAGCCTTTCACTTGAAATAATAATGAAAGAGAGGTAAGTCGAGTTTGTCTACTCGACAGGATAAAAAATGTTTTCAAAAAAGTTTTTAGAAACAGGATTTGTATTTTTAACAGCTGGAATTATTTCTCCACAAGATGTTATATTATTAATTATTTGTAAAATATTTGATATTAATGTTGACGAATATAATATACGTATATGTTTAATAATTGGAATTTTATTAATTGTTGTTGGCTTAATTATGTATTATAAGGAGTCAAAAGAAAATCATACTTTATCAATTATAGGTTTAGATAATATGAACTATATCACCAAAATTAAAAATCCACTTACTATTAATATAATTGATGATTGTAAAAATATTAAAAAAAGTAATTCTAAATCAATAATATCTAGTTACGTAAAAAATATTAAAGAAAAAATTAGTAATTATATTTCATATAAAATTTCTTATTTTGGCGTTGCACCTTTGCCTTTTATCGCTATAGCAGGAAAATATTATAGAAAAGTAAATATTGTAATTCACTATGAATACCACCAAAAGGATGATAAAATTTTGCCATTAAAGACAAAAAAATTATTTTTAAATGAAAAACTAAAATGTGAACAAAAAAACAATAATAGTAAGGTTGCAGTTATTACTATAGAAACAACAACTAGAATTAATGATGAAGATTTAAAACAATTTAGAAATGCTAATATTTTTAGGTTTTACCTAGAAGATGCTAGAACAAATGCTATTGTTTATGAAAAACAGCTAGAAGAATATTCAGAAATAATTGCAGATACTATTTATAAGATTAGCAAAACAGATATTGAAAAAATTTATATATTAGGCGCATGTCAAAGTTCTTTAGTTTTTGAAGTGTTTAGAAGATTAAATGATAATAGAATTAAAGAAATAATTGTTTGCAATTACAAGGCTAAATCAAAAAACAAATACAACTGGGGGATTAGCATTTACAATGAAAATGATAATGAAAAATATGTAGAATTAGGAAGTGATATATGTGGATAAAATCAAAAATTTAATGAATAATTTTTACTATAATGAAGTTATACTACCAAATGATAAAGTTACTGAGTTACGTGAAAAGAAAAATATAAATATAACTAGATTAAAAGATGGAATAAATAAATATAATGAAGATAATAATACCGATTATAAATTATATGAAAACTTAGAACAAGGAAGTATTGCTATGTCTACTGCAATTGAGCCAGAATATGATGACTTTGATATAGATGTTGCGATAATATTTGAAAAAGAGAAAATACCTTTATCTACTGATGAAATGAAAGATTTAATAATAGATTTTTTAAAACCATATAATTATTATTTTAAAGAAAATCCAAAAAAGAAAAACAATTGTATAAGAATTGAATACCAAGATAATTATCATATAGATTTTGCTGTTTATAGAGTTTCAAATGATTATTATGAACATTGTGGTTTGAATTGGACAGAAAGGAATCCTAGAAGTATAAATAATTGGTTTCACGAACAAAACAATTTGTATGATGACAAACTAAGAAAAATCACACGATTGATAAAGTATTTTTCTAAGACTAGAAAAGACTGGGATATATGTGGTGGTTTTATAATAACTATCCTTGTAAATGAGGCATTAGCAAATATAACATTAGATGTAGATATAGATAAATTATTGCTAGATGTAATAAAATCTATTTCCAATAGGATTAATTTTAATACTTCTGTTAAAAATCCTACTAATAATCAGGAATTGATAAATGATGATAAAAACAAAAAAAGATTAAAAAACTTAAAAGAAAAATTGGATGAACATATTAGTGATATTGAAAATGCTTATTTAAATAATGATGAGGAAGATGTAAAAAGAAAATGGAATAAGTTTTTTAAAACGGATTATTTTACAACCGACTCTCAACAAAGAAGTAGATGTGAAGACAATGAAATGTTTATCGAAAATATATATAGTATTGATAAATTAATGCCAATAAAGTTTGAAATAAAATGCCAAAGATACATTTCAAAAGATAACTTTAAAAACTCTACATATGTTAATTGCTTTGATAATCAAAAATTTAGTATAACTCAAAATAGAGATGAAAAATTATGCTTTTCGATAGATACAACTATTCCTAAACCATATATTTTGTTATGGAAAATTAAAAATAATGGTAATTATGCCATAGAAAATAATAGTTTACGTGGAGAAATATACTATGGTAATAATTTAAACTCTTTTGCAGATGATCCACAAAGTTTTAAACGATTTGAAAGTATATCGTTTAAAGGAAATCATTATGTAGAATGCTATTTAATCAAAGATAATAAGTGTATTGCTAAATCACGATTCAATGTTAATATTGAATAATGTTGAAAAGACCTTGCTTATTTTCTAAAAAATGATATAATAAATACTCGTCAGGAGGGACTTTATGGAAAAATTATATGGTGGTAGTAATTTTATAACTTTACCAAAAAAATTGGAAATACCAGAGATTGATGATAATAGATTAAAAGAATTATATCAACTATTAAAACCAATTGTAACAATTGATGAAATGAAATACTTATTAAGAGAATTTACATTACAAGAGTTAAGAAATCAATCTTATATTTGGAATCGTCATGAAGATAAGAGAGATGTTGTTGATCCAAATAAACTAGAAACAGTTGATGATTTCTTATGCTTACATACTTGGGGATATTATGGATTGTTTAAACCATCAATTGCTGAAGTATTATCTCAAGCACCTGAAAGTGTAATAGAACAAGCAAATACTTTTGAAATTATTGAAAGCCCTGAAACTCGTGAAGATGTTTTCAAATATAAAGAAGTTATTGATAATGGTTTTCATTTATCAAAAGTAAGAGCATACAAAATGCATAAATAATTAATAAAAGAATGGCAAAACTATAGAGGTTTTGCTTTTTGAATGCTATAATATATTTGTTGATTTAATTATTTAGGAGGACGAATATGGATCTAAGGCAGAAAATAGAAAATTATATACCCTTTAATGAGCAAGAAGAAAAAGACAAAGAACAATTTTTAAAATTTATTGATACTTTTGATGATGTTTTGACTAGAGATAATATTTTTGGACATTTTTCTGCATCAGCATTTGTGGTAAATAAAGAAAGAAATAAAATGGTAGTTGTCTATCATATAATTAATGATGGTTGGATTTATCCAGGAGGACACGCTGATGGAGAAGATGATTTTTTATCAGTTGCAGTTCGTGAAGTTGAAGAAGAAACAGGATTAAAAGTAAAAGTTTTAGATGAAAATATATATTCGATTCAATCAGCACCTGTAAAAGGTCATATAAAACGTGGAAAATATGTTTCAGCTCATCTACATTTAGATGTTTTATATATAATGGAAGCAGATGATAAAATACCATTAGTATATAGAGAAGATGAATCAAAAGGAGTTAAATGGATTCCTTTTGAAGAAGCAGATAATGATACAATGTGTGATTTTATAAGACCTGTTCATAAAAAGTTAATTAAAAAATTAGGTTCAAAATAAAGATGATTACATATCAATCTCGTAATCATCTTTTTCTTTACTTTTATCATTTTCTTTGTTCCAAACATAATCATCTTGAATTGATTTAATAGTTTTATCACTAAATATATTGTGAGCATATAAATCTTTTGAAAAATTCCAATAATCTTCTCGTTCTTTTTCCTTACCAAACATTTTATCTTTAATAAATTTAACTAATCTATCAAATAGATTTTCAAAGAAATTAATGGTGCTTTGTAATTTAGAATTTTTCTCTTTAAGATCATCAATTTCATCTTCTTGTTTATCTATCTTTTTTTCAAGTGATTTAACTTTAATATTTAAGGCATCATTATTTTCAGTTAGTATTTTAATCTTTTTCCTGTTTTCTTGAAGTTCAGTATCTACATCATTTAAAGTAATAGATAGTTTTTGCATTTTCTTATATTCTTTATTAGTTGAATCTACTTGCTGAATAAATTTATCAATTTTATCTTTATC
>JAGHGS010000044.1 GCA_017888105.1 Bacilli bacterium | reverse complement strand
TTTTCAGACATTCCTCATCTTCCATTCTTTAATCTCACCTTATACTTATTACCAATAAAATTTTATCAAAGGAATAAAAATATTTCAACTACATTAGATAAAATTATTTAGTAAAAAATTAATCAAACAACAAAAATGGAGCCTTTCGGCTCCTTCAGGGGGCTATTACAATTCGGTTTATTTTGATTTAAAACCATAACATTTCTTTTAATTCCACCCATTTTCTCACGATTTTAATTAAAATAAATTAAAACATAATTTTAAAGTTCTAAAAATTTGTTACATAAATGTTACATAAAATAAAACAAAAAATATACTTTAAAACACTATCAAAATTTTTTATAAAAATTTCAAATCTTACTCTAATTAGTTAATACAAACTTCACCAACAGCTGTTTCTACTTCATATGTATTTATAACTTCATAAACTAAATTACTATTATTAATCTTATACTTTCTTTCTTCCAAATATTTTGTTCCCTTATAAAAAGAAGGTATTAAATAATAAATTGAATTATCTTCTATTTTTACATTAATTCTACAATATTTTTCATTTCCTAAACAAACCCCAAAGTAATCTTCATACCAAGGATAAATATTGTCCTTTAATATCAAAGTTGTAATACCCGAATTAATTGTCATAGCTTCACTTTTACAACCACTATAATTATATAAATCCGATGTAACAATTTCTAAATTATCATTAAAAATATATAAATTTGCGACATCACTATTACTTGGAGTTAAGCTATAATGCTGAAAAGTAATAACCAATAAATAATTTTTCCCATCTTCACCTTTAAATATTTGAAAATTTTTTTCACTAAATTTATCTAATATAGTATCTGTATTAAAAATTTTATCCTTTATAGTACCTTCATCCGAAAAAGTTTCATAAAAATAAAATTCATAGTCTTGAAATTTAGCTTTTACTTTTTCAACATGAATATATTCAGTATAATAATATTCATTTGAATAATCATAGCTATACACTAAACTCAATATATTTCTTTTACCATTTAGTACTACTAAATATTCTTGAATGATAGCATCATTTTTAACTTGTGTGTTTTGTAAAATAACACCATCTTTTAAATTAGAATCTTTTTTATCCTCTTCATTATTTTCTTCTTTTATATTCAAATTATCTTCTTTAATTGGTTTATCTCCCACATTAGGCTTTTCTTCTTCAAAATACTCATTATTTTTATTTTCTTCATGCTCACTATTTTCATTTAATTCATTAGAACTTTCCTCACTATCTGCACCATCTTCATTTATAGAAGTATCAACATTTTCATTTAAAATCAAATTTTTATTAGAGTTTAAAACAATAAAAATCACTTCACTAATTATTATCATAATTAATGCACTAATAATTATAAAGTTTTTATTTAATTTAAAATCTTTCATACCGATATCATCCTCTTCTATTAAATACATTATATCAAATTTCCAAAAAAACTGTATACAAGAAACGACTAAACTCTTTTAAAAATTTTAATTAAAAACTTTATATTACTTATTTACAAATTTTGAGATTTCTTAACTTCATAATGTAAATTACTTCATCATTCATTTGCTTATAAATTTCATAAAGTTTTAATTCACATTCTTCAATACTTTTGTTGTAATCTATTAATTTTTTTTTTGAAAGAAGAATGGTTTAGTATTTTCTAAAAATTCTATCTCTGCTCGATATATCTTTCTTGTTGTCCAAGCCTTTTTAAATGTAACTCCGATTCCTCTATACCATAGGAAACTATTACTGATAGCAATTCTTTTACAACTACCTCATCAACTTCATCTTTTTTAATATATAACACCTTTCTTTCTAGTATATTCCCTACACTAGAGCAAAATTTGTTGTTATATAGTCCAATTTACATATTTTCAAATTCTTATTATCATAATATTAGTGATTAAGACTGCGAGGTGTGTAAAATAGACAATAAAACTGTTACTAATGAAACTAGTATTTTATTAGGCAAAAACATTGTGTATTTTTGCCAATTAAATAATTGGTCGCAGGATACTTTATCTACAAAATTAGGATCTGATAAAGCATACTTATCACAAATTGAAAATGCCAAAAGGAGTGCTTCTACCGAATATATTGATAGACTTTGCCGAGTTTTCAATATCAAAGCCGAGGAACTATTTAAGGAACGTAACTTCGACTTAAAGAAACGTGTAGATAGCAAAAAATAACTCTAGCATAGGGTTATTTTTATTTTACCATATTTATAAGAAAATTGTTAGTAAAATTAGATTACTTTTTCGTAAAGATAGATTACTTTTTTTATTCTCTATTTATGAGAAAATTCTTTACAAGAGGTGATAATATTGTCTAAAATACCTACATTTCAAGATTTACAAAGGAAAATGACTAATTTCAACTTATCAGATTATCAAGCAACGATCTGTAAAAATATTAAAAGAATAAGAAAAGAATTGTATGAAGAAAATAAAACTTATTATAAAGAAAATAATTTAATGAACCCTTATTCTTCACAATCTATTGCAGAATTACTTGGAATTAGCCATGAGTATTACAAAAGATTAGAAAGTTTTGATAAATCAAAACCAATATCCATTAAGCTCTTTTTAAAAGTTGTAGTATTATTTGACAGAAATATAGATGAATATTTCATATAACACTATTTATTAAAAAAATAACATTTATTTTTTTTGATTTTTTAACAAAGTATATATACTTTTAATAATTATGATACCATAATCTATTAAAAATTTTTTTTGTTCATTAGAAAATGATTGCCTTTCTTCTAAAGCCTCATCTGAAGCATGGCGAAAACATTGAACTTTATTTCTAAAATCTTTTACTATATCATCATTAATATAATTAAATGTTAAATCACTATAATCTAATTTTTTAAATTTTTCATCATGCAATAACATATTTTCTATTAAATTACCGAGTTCTTTTAATTTTTCATTTTCTGACATAGAGTTAAATCTTGCATTTCTTGTAGAAATTTTTTCAAATAAATAATCTATATCTTCTTCCAAAAAAACATAAGAATTTCTCCGAAAAGTTAAATCTGCAACAAAAGTTCTTCGAGTAGCATAACGGACTACTCCATTAGAACCTTTTCCCATAGATAAAAGTTTACTTCTAATTTCATTATAAGTAAAATCACTAGGATTATCTGGAGGTCTTTTTAAAATATTGGGAAATTCTTCTAAATAATAGCCATTTTTATAAAGATAAAAACATATTAAATAAAATAGCTTCATATTTATTTTAGAAGTAACATCTGTATTAGGTTGACATAAATATTTAAATTTTTCAATAATCTCGTCATCATCAAAAAAATCAAATTGACTAATGTTGCTTTCTAATACTTCTAAATCGTCATTAATAATAGTATTAGAAAAATCAATTATACAATCATAAAACTTATAATAATAATCTGTCGCTAAAACATTTTCTTTATAATATTTCATCAAATTTAACATATACTAACCTCATTTTATGACAGTATGACAGCATTTAGAGAGATACCCTCTCACTTTTTGCTGTCATCTGTCATTTTTTTCATAGTTTGATTTGCTAATTTTTTAGTTTCATTATAAACTTTTTCTTCTGATATATACATACATATTTCAAAAAATAAAGTAAAAATAAATAACAAAACAATAACATAAAAATTATCATTGGCTAGAACTTCTAAATTTAACAAAAATACGATTGCTAGAAAAACTAAAACGTATATTACTACAAAAAGCATTGCAAAATTATCAAGTTCACTATAAATAGCTTTCGATTTCTTTTTATCAATATCTAAACCTACTTTTAACCATTTCCTTAAAAACCACACATTTCCTATTAAGGCAGCATAAATTGAAACCCAGTAAAAAGCAACTGAAAATGGATGCCTTGTAAACAAATAAAAGATTAAAGATACAACTAAACCTATATTACCAAGAATTTGTGTTATGTTTAAAGCCTCAATTTTTTCTTTCATTATCTATCCTCTCTTTCGTTTTAGCACTATGTAGCAATTTTATAATTTCATTCGCAGTATTAATTTGATACTGTGTATCTTCGATCGTTTGAAGCAAAATTTCTTTTTCTGTTTCTGATATGTTCGGTTCTTCTAACCTTTCCTCAAATGATTTAACTAAAGCCTTCCAGTTATCAACACTTCCCAAAGTATTTATTAAAGCACTATCTAATTCTTGTCCTTTTAAACTAGAATAATATCGTTTTAAAAAAGGGTTAAGTGGACTGACTTGTGTACCAAGTCCAGCAGCATACATTAAATCATTATAATTAACATCGATAAACTGACTTATTTTTCTTAATGTTTTAGGGTTAGGCACTGCTCTTTCCCCTGATTCTATCCGAGCAATTTCAGTATGGCTTACGTTTGCTAATTCAGCAAGTTGATTTTTAGATAAACCCTTTTTTTCTCTAGCTTCAGCTATCATTTGTCCTACTGTTTGATTTTCCATAATTGCTCCTTTCATGACTAATTATATATCATTTTGAACTAATTTGCAACTTTTTTTGGAATTTTAGAACTTTTTAGTTCAAAAAGTATTGACAAAGGTTCAAAAATATATTATAGTTGAACCGAATAGTTCAATTACTATTCTAAACGATCTTTGACAACTGTATAGAGTTATATATTGTGAGCGCCGTAACTATTAACTCGTAAAGCAAGGCAAGGTACTCGAAAATATCCTCACTGGCCAAAGGAGTTGTAAGTAATCTAAAACTTTCCTTAGATATATGGGCAGATCCTAAAAAGACAGGACAAATATACTATATATACATCCTAAAAGGGAGTTAGAGGGGATACTAAAACCTCACAGAAAAGAAAGGGTGATAATTATAAGTGCAAACGAAACATTAGAATTAATATCAAAACAATGGTGTGATTTAAGCGATTTAAAGAAACTTACAGGACTAGGAAAAAATAGTACAAGTAAATTAAGAAATGAAATAAGAGCCGATTTAATAAATAAAGGATATCTTCTACCAAGTAAACTACTACCAATGAATGAAGTAGTCAATTACCTAAAAATTAACGTAGCCTACTTACAAAAAATGTCAAAAGATACAAACGAAAGGAAAAAGGTAGTTGAAAACAATTAGTGAAATGCAAAAAGATTACAAAAAAAACGACTTCATTATAGAAAACTTAATGAAGTCTAGGGGACTATATTGCTTAGTTGCTAGACCAAAAGTTGGCAAGTCATTATTCGCACTACAGCTTGCCAACTCTGTGGCAACAGAAAACAGCTTCTTGGGTTTTAAAACAATTAAATCTCCTACACTATATATTAGCACAGAAATGAACCATACGCAAATACTTGATAGAATAAATATAATGAATTTACAATTTGATGACACTAATTTCTTTTTAAGGGAACAAGAACCAAATGAACGAAAACTAAATTATATGGATCTGCAAGTAGATTTTCAAAAATTTGCTAATGAATATAATGGTAAACTAGTAATCATAGATATGATGTATGGAATAGATATGAATAATGGCTACGATATAAACAACTATCAAGATACAGGACAATATTTAATACCTAAATTTAGAGAACTCTGTCAAAAGTATAACTTTACCATACTTTTAATACATCATTTAAATAAAAGTAATACCTCTTTAGGAAGTACTGCTATAGATGGCTCTGTTGATGGTATGTTGATATTAAAAGAAGATACTCACATTAAAAATAAAATAATTCTCGAATATGAAAGTAGAGATTATGAAGGCTTTGAATTAATACTTAAAAGAAATGAAAATTTAATATTTGAAAAATCAGAAACTGAAATTGAAGATTTAGATTATAACCTAACAATATTTCTAAACTATGCAATTAAACAAAAAGAATTTACCTTTACTATATCAGAAATAACTAGTAAATTAAACCTTAACATAACACCATCAGTATTCGGAAAGTTATTAAATAATAACTTATCCACATTAGAAAAAGAAGGACTAACTATTACAATGAAAAGAACATCAACTGAACGAACTTACTTTGCTAAATATCAAGAACCAATTGATTAAAACTTTAGTTTTAATCACCAAGTTATCGTGGCACGTTTTGTTTGCAATAGCAAATGAAAGTGGCGATAGATAACTTACAATAATTAATATTTCCTTTATTCATATTGGAAATATTAATTCATTGTTTTAGCTTGATACCCCTTTTGTAAATTGGGGGTATCTTGTGAAAACAATGTAAGGGGGTTTTTAGGGAACTCCCTAAACTCACATGGGCTATGCCCTAGTGAGATAGGTCATAAATGACCTGAATAAATAAAGGAGGGCGATAAATGAATAATATTTACAATGGAAAACAAGTATTAAGATTTGCAACTAAATATAAAGCGAAAGATTTATTTAATATAGGACAAGAATTAACCAAGAGAAAAGGTACAGGAAATTACGATAGCAAAAGAACCGAATTTAATGTTGATTATGTACCCATGAAAGAACGTAATCTATATCAACAAGTAAAAAAAATACTAAAAGAACGTGATATAGAGTATTTAAAGAAAGATAGTACCAATATGCTAAATGGTGTAGTATTTACAAGTGGTAACGAGTTCTTTCAAAGTTTAGGTATGAAATTTAAAGATAGTGGTAGAACTTACAAAACTGGTAATAAAAAAGGACAAAGTGTATTTGTTCCTGATATAAATAGTAAAGAAGATATACCTCTTGAAGTAACCTACTATTTTGATAGTTGTATGGAGTTTTTGACAGACTTGGTTGGTAAGGAAAATATTGTCATGGCACAAGTACACTATGACGAAGATACCCCACACCTACAAGCCTACTTCTTACCTATCGTAAACGAAGTGAAAAGAAAAGTTTATAAAAAAGATAATGAGGGTAATACAATTAAAGAAGAAGTAAAAGATAGTAATGGCAATGTTAAACTAGTACCTATTTTAGAAAGAGATAATAATGGGAAAATTATATATGAAAATGTAAAAGGTAAATTTCTAAATAACGACCAATTCTGGAAAGATTTAGGCGGCAAAAACTCTTTTGCTAAACTACAAGATAAATTTAATAAGTTTATCAATGAACGAGGTTTCAAACTAGATCGTGGTAATATTGGAAGTCATGCTAAAAATCAAACTAAATTAGAATATCAAATTAGCGAATTAAAAGCCGAATTAAGCGATTTAAAGGAAGAACTTAATTACACTACCCAAGAGATAGAAACAAACAGAAATAGCCTCCAAAATATGGATAAATCGGATAATATTACTAATCTAAAAAAAGGAATTACAGGTTATAACTCAAAAGATGTAGATAAATTAATCTATTATGCAAAAACTCTTGAAAAAGACAAAGTCATATCTGATAACAAAATTAAACAACAAGAAATACAAATTACAAGATTACTCACTTTTAATAATAGATTTAAAGCGAATAAAGAATATTTAAAACAAAAAGAAATGTTGAAAGAACAGCAACAAGAAATTAAAGACTTAAAAAGTGAATTAGAAAAAAAAGATTTATTAATCAATTCTTTAAAAAGTATAAAATCAAAACTAGAAGAACAAATAGATAGGTGGAAAAATTTATTTAGCAAAATGGCTAATGCTATTGATAAAATCCTAGGTAGAACAAAATCAAAATATATAGAAGATTATGAAGATTTAGCTGACTCCATTAATTATAACTATTATAAAAAACCTAAAGAAAAAGACAAAGACGATTTTGAAATTGGAATATAGAAAGGACTGATAAAATGATACAAGCAATAATCGAAGAAAATACAAATATTAATAAAGAAAAACTTATTATTAAATCACTTCAAGAATTAATCAAACAAGACAAAAGAAATAATGATATAAATAGTCTTAATTACCATACTTTAGCACTAAAAGAACACCAAAATGTTCTTTTAAAATTTAAAAATAAAAATATAGAAAGGATGTGATAAAATGTCAGTAAGTAAATTAGAACCCAAAAAATGGACGAAAGACGGTAGAAAATGGAACTTTCACGTAAGATATAAAGATTTAGATGGCAAAATCAAACAATACCAATCAAAATTATATAAAACTAAACCTGAAGCACAGGAAGCAGAAAGAATATTTTTGCTAGAACTTGATAAGTATAGACCTGATAATAATATGACTTTTAAAGATTTATACTTGGCTTTCTACGATTATCAAAAAGATAAAGTAAAAGAAACAACACTTCATACTTATAGAGACAGAATAAGATATATGGCACTTTTAGATAATATTAAAGTCAAAGAATTTAATATCCAGCATTATGAGGCATGGCGAAAAAAAATAATGGAATATAAGTTATCAAATAGAACTAGAAATTATATTTACAAATTTTTAAAAACAATTATGAATTTTGGAACAAAATGGTATGGTATTAATTTTAATCAAATATATCCTAAAATGAATAACTTTACAAACCCAAATGAAATAAAAAAAGAAATGGAATTTTGGACTTACGAAGAATTTAAAAAATTTATTTCAGTTGAGGAAAATCTAACCTACAAATGTTTATTTAAAACTCTATATTTCTGTGGACTTCGTAAAGGCGAAGCAAGAGCATTAAATTGGAATGATATCGATTTTAATAAAAAAACAATAAGAATTAATAAAGGTTTATCCGATAATGTAAATAGAAAAAAATATATAATCACTAGTCCTAAAACTTTAACAAGTAATAGAGTATTACCAATACCTAAAGAATTATTAAATGACTTAATAGAACTTAAAAATAAAGTTATAAAGTATAACAACTTTAAAGAAGAATGGTTCGTCTTTGGAAATGCTATTCCCCTAGGTGATGATGCTATTAGAAGAAGAAAAAACAAAGATTGTAAACTAGCAGGAGTAAAACAAATAAGATTACATGATTTTAGGCATTCCTGTGCTTCATTACTAATCAATAATGGAGCAGACATAACACTTGTTGCTAAATATCTAGGGCACTCTAAAATTGATGAAACATTAAATACTTATTCTCATATGTTTAAAAACAAATTAAATAATATTATAGGACTTATAGACGATCTGAATGAAAACAGTAAAACTAATATTGAAATAGAAGAAACTAAAAATAATGATAAATATGAGATAAGTTTATAGCAAATAAGGAAACTGGCTAAAATACTAGTTTCCTTATTTTTTTTTGCTTAAATTTTCAAAAACACTTAAAATTGTTACATAAATGTTACATAAAATCATTTTTTATCATTTAAAAATTAAAGAAACTCCCATAAATACTAGGAAAAATAAAAATGTCCAGCATTTCTGCTGGACTTCAGGGGGTTTTGGTTGACTCACTTTCACACAAAGTCGTGAAGGTGATTCGGACATGACGTTTATCATGTCATAATAATGATATTATTTTTTTCGACATTTGTCAATTACCTTTAAGCAATTTTACAAAATTATTTTAATTTACTATTTTTTACTCGACTCAAAGAAAATTCATATTCCTCTTTTGCTCTAGGATCTTTATCTAAATAAGTGCCCTCTATTTCTCCATCTTCAAACACAATTAAATACCAATCCGAATTACAATAAATTTCTTTTGCCTCATGCACACTCTGCATTCTTATTCTTCTCATTTGAGTATCAGCAAAATAACTTATTGCCATTAATCTTTGATTAACTAAATTTCGAACATAACTATAATCATTAGGTTTTAAACATAACACTTCATCTCTTTGATCAAGATATTCAAAGGTAGGTGTAAAAAGTTTTATATCACCTAAACTAGTATTTTCTTTCATGGAAATTAAGCATTGCGGAAAATGAAACCCATCATAATATGTAGAAAACTGATCTCCATTTAATATAGGAGTAACTCTAAAAGGTAAAAATTTAGAATTAAAATCACTAACATTAGAATTACTACAACCAATCATTGTAGCAACAATAACATCTCCTTTTTCATTCATCTCATTCATAAGCTGTTTCATAAATTTTTCTATAGTAAGATATATTTTTTTGCGATCAACTATATTTTGATAAGACTGACTAATTTCAATTCCTTGGGCGACTATTACATTTCCATTTCGAATAATTATTGCCATAGCAATATCATTATCCTTTGCTCTAGACACACTAACAACCCGACAATGCTTACTAGCTATAACTTTTTTAAATAGTACAGAAGCATCACCATTTAGACGAAAGCAGTTATTAGCACGATACCCCATAACTAATACTTTAGGATCATTTTTAGCTAAAATAGATGCTTTATAATCCCCATTAAAAATTTGTATTTGTGGAATAGAAGATGATATTTGATGACTAATATTTTCTTCATAAAAAGCGTAATTTAAATTTTCAATTTGTTTATCTGAATAATCATTATAAATATACTTATTATGAAAAGATTTAATCATATCATCTACAACATCTCTCTTGATATTAGGATACACCGGATCAAAAGTAAGAAATCGATCTTTTAATAACGCTTCTACCCTTTTTCTAGATACATTCCCTTGTAATTCTTTATAGTAATAAAAAAAATTTTGATAAAAGTAAGAAAAGTTCAAATACAACTCTTTACTACTACCATTTAAAATAGATGCCATAGCACTATTTTCCTTTTCACCACCAAACAAAAAAGTTGTTAATTCCTCATTTGGCACACTTATCTTTGTAACATCAATAGGATACATCCAAAAATAAAGAGTAGCAAAGCTAACTTCACCATATTTATCTTGTAATAATTCTAATGAATTAGTAAACCCCATACTTAAATAAAGTTTATAAGCAAGATACGTACATTCAAGATCCAAAAAATGTGTTTGTCGAAATAATTTATAAATATCTTCATTCTGATATAAATAATCTAATCTATTTTTAGGACATGTATGCATTTTATCTAGTAGTAATGTTCTAAGTTTATTAATATTTTTAACAGGAATTTCTAAATATTGTTTAGACGTAATAATAAAATCTAATCCATCTTCATACAAAGATAATCCCTTATACTCATCAATAACTTGAAAAATATTTTCTTTATCAAAGACTTCTAAATTACCATGATATATTTCTTTTAAAACAAAATAATAGAAATCATCAGTTAAAACATCATCAAACTGATAAAAATGTTTTAAAAGATCGGATATATATTTTAACTTTTCACTATCCGATAAAGAGGATAACTTCTTTTTCATAATATAAATATTATATTTTTGAAGTAGCATGCTAATTGGATTCATAAATATACCCCACTAAATAATTTAATGTATATTTTATAACACTTTTAAAAAATTAGCAACTTTAATTAAGTCTTTCTAAATCCCGCACGATCTTTTTATAATTCATATTATTTTTATACTGTCCACTTTTCAAATATTCTTCACTATCACTTTTCGCTTGCATCATAATTTTTAAATCGGTTTTAAGATTCGCTATTTTAAATGTTTTAACCCCACTTTGCATTGTCCCAAAAAGATCTCCTTCCCCACGTAATTCCAAATCTTTCTCGGCAATATAAAAACCATCATTACTCTCTTCTAATACTTTTAATCGATCTATTTCTTTATCACTAATTAAATAACAATAGGAATCGATATTATTTCTACCTACTCTACCACGTAATTGATGAATCGTAGCAAGCCCAAAACGATCGGCATCAAAAATAACCATAACTGTTGCATTTTTAACATCAACCCCAACTTCAATTACTGTCGTAGAAATTAGTATTTTAGTCTCATTATTTTTAAAACGTTCCATAATCGCATCTTTTTCTCTTTGTTTCAATTTGCCATGAAGTATTTCGATAGGAATTTTGCCTTGATAAGCCATATTAAACTTTTCCTTTAATGTTTCAACACTTTTTAAATCCAACTCTTCATTATCATCAATAATACTTGCTACAACATAAACTTGATGTCCCGCTTTTATTTCTTCTAATACATGCATAAGTACATCTTTAAGTTCACTATACTTCTTTATTTTAGTAACAATTGTCTTTCTTCCACCTGGTTTATGTCTAATAAAAGATACATCTAAATCTCCATATAAAGTTAAGGCATACGTTCTAGGAATTGGTGTAGCACTCATATATAAAGCATCTGGAACTTCTCCTTTACTTTTAAGTATTTCTCTTTGTTTTACTCCAAAACG
Organism: Bacilli bacterium; assembly: GCA_017888105.1. GTDB lineage: Bacteria > Bacillota_I > Bacilli_A > RF39 > UBA660 > Caccenecus. The sequence continues at coordinate 1,763 of JAGHGS010000044.1, read as the reverse complement.
ATGTTGTTCATCCGTAATAACAAGTCCCAAACGGTAAAAAGAAACAGCATCTTCAATAATCGCATGTGTCCCAATTAAAATGTCTATTTCTCCACTTGCTAATCGTACTTTTACAGCCTCTTTTTCTTTTTTTGTCATACTACCAACCAAAATATCAATAGTTAAATGGTAATCTTTAAAATAAGAAATAGCCGATTCAAAATGTTGTCTAGCAAGTACTTCTGTTGGAGCCATCAAAACACTTTGGTAACCAGCTAAAAAATTCGCATACATACTAATAAAACTAATAATAGTTTTACCACTACCAACATCACCTAATACCAATCTATTCATCTTTTTATTACTTTTAATATCATCTAATATAAGCTTTAAAGCCTCATCTTGACTATCTGTTAAAGTAAAAGGTAAACTAGCAATAAAATTCTCTACTTTCTTTTCATCGAAATTTTTTTCTTCTTTATATATATTTTCATTTTCATCTTTCATGTAAGCAATCTTAAAAAGAAATAAAAACAATTCTTCATACTTTAAATAAACTTTAGCTTTCTTTATTTCTTCCTCTTTATGAGGCATATGTATCATTCTTAAAGCTTGCTTTTTACTAATAAAATCATACTTCATAATAAATTCATCTGGCACATAATTAGGTATTTTAGCACTATCATCTATAGCATTTTCTATAATCTTTAAAATATCATTACTCTTAATTCCTTTTTTAACATGATAAATAGGAATAATCTCTTTTTTAGTAATCGGATTTAATTTTATATCATCACAAATAAAAGTATTACGTTTTACATCATATTTCCCCACTAAAGTAATAGTTTTACCAATTACAATATGTGGTTTTAAAAAAGCTCTATTAAAAATAACAGCATACATAGTCTTACCATTATGATTTACTCGAAACTGTAATTTATTAAAATTTTTTCGAATAAAAGCCGTAGTAGCAGTTGTCTCTACTATGACATTAATAGCTATCCGTTCATTATCATATTGTTCTGTTAAATTAGTAGGTTCAAATAAATCATAACGATAAGGATAATCGGTTAATAAGTCATCTAACGTATAAACACTTAGTTCATGCAAATGATCTAATGTTTTAGGCCCTACACCTTTTATATCTGTAAGTTCCATCTTAAATCCTCCTCTTACAATTATATCAAAGAAAAAGAAGAAACGCTATTTTTTCTTCTTTTTCTTCTTCTTCCGATCATCTTCAAAGATATCATAAACTTCATCTTCCGTATCTGAAGTTTCTTCACTAACCGGATTTTCAATATTTTTAATTTCATCTTCTAATTTTACTTGAGTCTCTTCTACTACTTCTTCTGCTTCCCTTTTTTTAGCTAACTTTTTTTCTTCCTTAAGCTTTCTTTTTGCTTCTTTCTTCTCTTTTTTTAATTCTTTTTTCGATTTTCTAGGCTCTTCTAACTCTTCATCATGCCTTTCATCATCTGTTGGTATTGCACTATCATCATTACTATTCTCAAGAGAATTTTCCTCTTCTAAAGACACACTTTCTACAACTGCTTCATCAGTATTTTCCTCTATATCGTTATTTTCTTCTTCCAAAGTTTTCTTTACTTCATCAACTACATCATTTAACTTTCTAGTTGCCTCTATTTTAGCTTCCTGTTTTAAAATAAATTCTTTAATTTTCTTTTGTTTCTTTTTCGTACTGTGAAGTAAAACAAATATAACAATAAGCATTAAAAGTAAAGCGCCACCAAAAGCTATAATAATGTATGTATAATACTCAA
>JAGHGS010000003.1 GCA_017888105.1 Bacilli bacterium | reverse complement strand
GCATAAATGAGCTGTTTTTAATATGTTTTTAGAAGAGTTTAGGGTCGATAATATTATTTATCGACCTTACTCATTTTGAAAAACTGTCCATAGGTAAGATTTTTTGCTCTTTTTTTAATAAATTGCGTTTCTTTTTAATTTTTTGTTAAAAAGTAGTTGACAAATCAACTTGTTATTAATATAATGTTAATAACAGATGGCCAAACTGTTATTATTTTTAAAAATGATATTAACAAAATGTTAATAAGAAAGAAGGAAACCAAAATGAAAAGAAAAGAATTACAAGAAATTACAGAAGCATTATTCTTAATTGATATGAATAATGGTTTCTGTGAAGAAGGATCTCTAGCAGATTCATCAATCAAAAAGATTGTGCCAAACATTAAAGAAATCATAAAACAAATATTAAACAAGGGAGAAGGCTTTTTCGTTGTAAATGATAGTCATACAAATAAAAGTACCGAACTAAAAAGATTCCCAGAGCATTGTCTAAAAGATTCCAAAGAATCAAAAACAATTAAAGAATTAGCTATATTTGAAGATTATGCTACAGCTAAATTTTATAAAAACTCAACTTGTGCACTATTTGCACCAGGATTAATGGATGCTTTATTAAAAATGAATCAATTAAAAAAAGTAATCATTGTAGGATGTTGCACCGATATTTGTATAATGAATTTTGCCATCGCTTTAAGAAACTTTTTTGACGAATTAAATTTAGATATTGAAATCATAGTACCAACCTATGCTGTTGAAACCTATCATATTCCCGTGATTCATGATCGAGAAGAAAAAAATAAGCAAGCCTTAGAATGGATGGAAAATAGTGGTATAACCCTTAAAAGAACAAAGAAAGAAGGAATAAACAATGAATATTAAAAATCATATGATCACCGATTATTACGAATTAACCATGGCTCAAAGTTACTTTAATGCTAAAATGCAAGATAAAATAGCCATATTTGATGTCTTTTTCCGCAAAAACCCATTTCATGGTGGATATGGCATAATGGGTGGGGTAGATGAAGTAATTAACTTCATTCAAAATTTAAAATTTGATGAAGAAGATATTGCTTATTTACGCAGTAAAAATAAATATAGTGAAGAATTTTTAAACTATTTAAAGAACTTTAAATTTACTGGATCTATTTATGCTATTCCAGATGGAACACCAGTATTTAAAGGAGAACCAATTATTACTGTTGAAGCACCAATTATTGAAGCCCAAATGATTGAAACAATACTTCTCATCTATACAAATAGTAACATCTGCTTTACTACGGCAGCTAGAAGAGTAGTCGAAAGTGCAAATCCAATTCCAATCGCTGAATTTGGTGCTCGTCGTTCCCTAGGAGAAAGTGCCGCAGTGACAGCAAGCAAATGTGCTTATATTGCTGGATGTGCTAGCACTTCAAATGTCGAAGCTGGAAGAATATATGGTATACCAATTAGTGGAACCATGGCTCATAGCTTTATTGAGTTTTTTGCAACCGAATATGAAGCATTCTTAAATTATGCCAAAACTTACCCAAATGATTGTACTTTACTTGTAGACACTTATGATGTCTTAAAAAGTGGTATCCCAAATGCGATTAGAGTAGCCAAAGAATATTTAATTCCAAATGGTTATCGTTTAAAGGGAATTCGTATTGATTCAGGAGATCTAGCATACTTAACTAAAAAAGCAAAAGAAATGTTAATAGCATCTGGTCTGGATGATGTAAGTATTTGTGTATCAAATGGTCTAAATGAAGAAACCATTGCATCACTAAAAAATCAAGGAGCAGTAATTGATTCGATTGGTTTAGGCGATAACATAGTTTTACCGGATTATGCTCGTGTAGGTTGTGTTTATAAATTAGTAGCAATTAAAGATAACGAAAAATATATCCCTCGCATCAAAGTAAGTGATGATATTGAAAAAGCAACGACCCCGGGATATAAAAAAGTATATCGTTTGTATGATAATAAAACAAATTATGCCCTAGCAGATTTAATTGCCTTACAAGATGAAGAAATTCCTAAGGATAAGATAACGTTAATAGATCCGAATAACGAAAACAATCAAACCACTTTAACAGATTATACATTAAGAGAATTACAAGTACCAATATTTATAAAGGGAAAACTAGTTTATCAAGCCCCATCAATAAATGAAAGAAAAAATTATTGCAACGAAGAATCAACTACTTTATATCCTGAAATAAAAAGAAGTTTAAATCCTCACAATTATTATGTTGATTTAACAAGAAAACTTCTTCTTCTAAAAAAAGAATTAATCAAAGAAGCAAAATCAAAAACAGAACCAACATTATCAAGGAGAAAATAAATGGATAAAAAAACAGCAAGAAAAATTGTTTTAGCAAAACTAAATTTAAAAACTACCAAAAAAGAATTAATCTCTCAAGAAGAAAAAGGATACTTAGGAAAAAAGGTATATAAAGTAACATTAAATGACGGAAGTACAAGGATCTGTGAACAAATAACTAAAAATAAAGAAAACGGTCATGCGGTAGTCATAATTCCTATTACAACGGATGGCAAGTTTATTATGGTAATAGAATCAAGACCAAATGTAGAAGAAGGCATAACCATATCATTTCCAGCTGGCATGATAGATAAGGGGGAAGAAAGAAAAGAAGCAGCCAAAAGAGAATTGTTAGAGGAAACAGGTTACATATCCGATGATTTAACTCTCTTAGAGTGGCATTATCAAGATGCAGGGTGTAGTAGTGCTATGATTACGACTTACTTAGCTACGAATTGCAGAAAAATATCTGATCCTCATCTAGATTTAGAAGAACATTTAACTCCTATGAATTTATCACTAGATGAAGTTAGTGAATTAATGGAAAATAACCAAATAAATAGTGCTAATTCAAAAATAGCCTATATGACTTATATTTTACAAAGAAAGAAGGATTAAAATGAATAGAGAATATGGATTTTTAAGAGTGGCAGCAATTACTCCAAAACTTAAAGTAGCAAATGTAGATTACAATGTAAATGAAATAATAAAAGAAATTAAAAACTTAGCTTCCCAAGAAGTAGCGATCGCTGTATTTCCAGAATTATCAATAACCGGATATACATGTGCCGATTTATTTTTACAAGATGCCTTATTAAATAAAACCTTAAAAGGAATAGAAACATTATTAGAGAAAACAAAAGAAAATAATATTACATTTATAGTTGGAGCTCCCCTTATTTTTAACAACGATTTACTAAATTGTGCATTAGTAATTAGTAAGGGGAAAATTTTAGGCATTATTCCTAAATCATATATCCCAAATTATAGTGAATTTTATGAAAGAAGATGGTTTACTCCAGCATCTAATATTAGAGATAATGAAATAAATTTTCTAGGAAGACAAATACCAATTGGAACCGATTTAATATTCCAAGATAAAACAAATCCAAACGTGTCTTTTGGCATCGAAATATGTGAAGATATGTGGGCTCCCTTATCACCAAGTACCAATGCTTGTTTAAATGGAGCTACGATGATTTTTAACTTATCTGCAAGTAATGAAGTAATTGGTAAGTATGAATTTCGAAAAGATTTAATAAAAATAAATTCAGCAAAAAATATTTGTGCTTATATTTATAGTTCTGCAGGCATTCATGAATCCAGCACCGATCTAGTTTTTTCAGGATTTAGTGCCATCTATGAAAATGGTAGTTTATTAAAGGAAAACAAACGGTTTAATGAAGATACCAATCATATTATAATGGATATTGATATCAATAAAATCATGAATGAAAGAATGAAAAACAAAAGTTATACACAAATAAATTCACCAATAATTTACCGTAAAATTGATATAGAGATAAAAAGTAATCCAAAAGATCTCTTACGAACTTATAGCAAATATCCATTTGTTCCCGAAAAAGCAGAAAAAAGAAAAGAAAGATGTGAAGAAATCATCAATATAGTAACTAGTGCTTTAGCAAAAAGAATAAATCATACAGGACTTAAAAAATGTGTCATTGGAATAAGTGGAGGACTTGATTCTACCTTAGCATTCTTATTCATCATCAAAACATATCAAAAATTAGGCATATCACCAGACTATTTAATCGCTGTTACAATGCCAGGCTTTGGAACGAGCAAAAGAACCTATGAGAATGCCTTGTCTTTGATGAAATCTTATCAAGTAACTCAAAAAGAAATCGATATAAAAGAAGTCACTAAAATACATTTAAAAGATATTGGTTTGGACAAGACAGATCGAAGCGTTACTTATGAAAATGCTCAAGCAAGAGAAAGAACAAAGATTTTAATGGATATAGCAAATAAAGAAGGAGGGTTAGTAATTGGAACAGGAGATTTATCCGAATTAGCTTTAGGTTGGTGTACTTATAATGGAGATCACATGTCTATGTATGCACTAAATGCATCTATTCCTAAAACACTAGTAAGATATTTAGTCGCTTACTTCGCCGATATTGAAACCAATAAAACTTGTCAAAAAACAATTTTAGATATTTTAGCAACTCCAATTAGTCCAGAATTGCTACCACCAAGCGAACAAAAAGAAATTACTCAAAAAACCGAAAATATTGTTGGCCCATACATTCTTCATGATTTCTTCTTATATCATATGATGCGTTATGGAGCAAGTCCAAATAAAATCAAGTACATTGCCAAGAATACTTTTAAAGATAGGAATGAAGAAGAAATCGATAAATGGCTCACATTCTTTATAAAAAGATTTTTTAACCAGCAATTTAAAAGAAGTTGTCTTCCGGATGGCCCAAAAGTAGGAACCATCAGTTTATCTCCAAGAGGCGATTTAAGAATGCCTAGTGATGCAGATAATGCATTATGGCTAGAATAGAGG
>JAGHGS010000043.1 GCA_017888105.1 Bacilli bacterium | reverse complement strand
TCACGTGCATCTTTGTACTTGTGAACCGCTCTTAAAACAGTATATTTTTGAATTTCTGTTGGAAGAGGTACAGGTCCAGATACTTCTCCACCCGTTCTTTTAACAGTTTCTACAATCTTTAACGCTGCCTTATCAAGTAATCTATGATCATAAGCTCTAAGATTGATTCTAACTTTTGTATTTGACATTCTCATGTCCTCCTTTCGTCTATATCTAGTACAGACTCACTCCGCACAAATTCCCTGATACAAGAGGTATTTGGAACAACCTCGCCTAGCGTATCAGCAACCTCGCACATCCAAGCAGTCATACGACTTAGATTATAACAGTATATTCTATGTTCGTCAAGTACTAATTTTCACAAAATTTTCAAAAAAAGAAACTTAGTCTAGAGCACTAAATTCCTTGATATCTTCTTTGCTTAAACCAGTATAAAAACAAATTGCTTGAATTGGAGCATCTTCCTTTAAAGATCTTCTAATATCATCAGCATAATTTGCTTTCGCATACTCTTTATATTCCTTGCTATCCAATCATTCAAATCCAAAAGCATTTTATTTTCATCAGCAATTATTGCTATATATGGTATATTGTATAATATTTAACTTTTTAAAAGAAAACTTACTTGTTTTCTTTTAAACTATTGATTACTTCAATAGATAAACCGCTAATTTCTATAATTTCATCAATTGAATACCCTTTTTTTAACATACTTTTAGCTATTTCCACATTTCGTTGTTCAATTCCTTGCTGAATTCCTTGTTCATGCGCTATCTTAACATTCTTGTTGTCTTCTATTTCTTTATTCCATTTTGCGAGTGCTTCCTTGGTTACATCATCATTAACATAGTTATCAATCCATTCATTAAATTCCATGAACATTTCATCCCCTTCAGCTATGGCTTCTCTCTCTTCATAACTTCTAACTACAATAAATCTAAGCTATTTGACAGAATAATCATCTCTATTGATACAGTCGCCTTTCTTGTTAAAATAAAGAATATTGTATAACACTTTGCTTTTTAAAAGAAAACCTAATTGTTTTCCTTTAAAATTTCAATTTCCTCTTTAGTTAATCCAGTAGCCCTTATTATGTCTTTAATAGACATATTCATCTTTAATAGATTACCAGCTATTTCCTTTTTATTTTGTTCAATTCCTTGCTCTATTCCTTGTTCACGGGCTATCTTAACATTCTTATTCTCTTCTATTTCTTTATTCCATTTTGCAAGTGCTTCTTTTGTTACATCATCATTAACATAATTATCAATCCATTCATTAAATTCCATGAACATTTCATCCCCTTCAGCTATGGCCTCTCTCTCTTCATAACTTCTAGCTGCTATAAACCTTAACCATTTCATCAATTCGTTCTCATTATATCCTAACTCCCTTACCTTGTCAATGCGTATATAGTTAATATTTAACTTGTCCTCAGCAATTCTTATTTCTGGATATTTACTATGTACTAAACGAAATTCATTTACTATATCCGGTCCTATATTCACATTGACATTATCTACAAAGTTATATTGAACAACCTTTAAATCTTCATACTCCATTCCTCTTATCAATCTAGATGCACTTAACTTCATCACATAAAAAGTACTTTTGTCTATTGACTCATCATCTAAATAAGTATAAGCCTCTAAATCCATCACTACATCATCATAGTCAACCACAAATCCGTTCTAGATGCTTTCTCATTCATATTGCTCTTTCCAATTTGACTTTCATAAGCAACGGTAAGCTTATTATGTAAACTACCTTTCGGTAAATCTAAAAGATTTTCAAGTAGACTTTCCAGTGGTCTTCTATTATGCTCATTCGCAAAACTTTCTTTAAATACTACATCATGCATTAATGTATTATAATTTTGCTGCATATCCTCACCTCATGGCGAGTATACTAAATATCAAATAGAAAGTCAAAATTCCAAAAGCTATGATTTCACCTACCAAATTAACAAATTCATCTATCAATTTATCAATTTGATAAATAAATTTATCATTTTCCATCATCAAATTAAACAGAAAGTAAAATTTAATTTTTTTTAGATAAATTTAACTGCTGAAAACGCATTTCCTTTAAAGGATTATCATTTTCTTTCAACAGCTGATAATTAACAGAAAAACATTTTCGATAAACATCACGTTATGGTTCTGTAAATAACATTTCAAGTAGTATTTCTAGCTTTTCTTCATAAGTAATATTTGCTTTAAGTCTTTCTTTTAATTTCTATAATCTCATCGTATCTAAATTAGCAATCTTCCCTTGATAAATACTACTTAATCTTTTACTAACCATCATAAGTCTACCTAAAAACTTAATATTTTGCATCCATACAGGAAAAGAGATAGTACCATTAAAAATTCGAAATTCAATTTTATTTAAATCCGTTTTTACATGTGTTAAATTAAGCCCATTATGTTTATCATTTTGCCACAAGTGAAGATCATAATGCTTAATCTTATAATATAATCATGGATATCTTCGAAGGCAATCATCATATTAACAAGAAACTTAAAATGAGCAATACCAGTAATTTTTTCCTCTTCACTTTTAATCAATTCCAAATATCACAATTTAACTTCATCACTAAGAAAACTATCAATCACTTTAGCAATATCTTCATCTTCTAATAAATCCAAATAATCTATTTCATCTAAATCACTTGAAAAAGAAACTAATACATTTCGAAAACTAGCTTTCTCTAAAGAATCCAAATATTTTTTCTTTTTATCGTCACTTTTAAAAGAAGTAATGATTTTAGCTCTTAAAAACATATTTTTAATATTTTTAAAAAGCTCTTTTTTATATTCATCATTAGTAATCGTAAGAATAACTCTTACCCTTAATTGCTCATTCATTAACAATACAGGTTACATATTGATACTTCGATTTATCGCTAAAAAAACTTTTAATAATAAGATACTAATTATAATTATCATGCATTTTTGATAAACAAGATTTTTTAACAGTGTCTACACAATTAAAGCAACATACAACTGCGAATTAATCCAAGACAATACATCATTTTTTAGCATTAACTCACCTAGGTATCAAACCATAATAAAATAAAACATTTTTAAAAGGAATATATGACAAACCATAAATACTACCATCTAATAAATAAACAGATGTATTTATCATATAAAGTATTTACAATTTTATGAATCCTTCCATCTTGATATCGCGACCAATCTTGTTACTCTTTTAAATAACTATTAGTAATTAACAGATTTTCATCAATAAATACAATTATGTAGTATTCTATGGCGAAAATAAACTGTTTTTAAATAAAGACAAATTCAAAAATATGATTGATTTTTACTCAATTATATCTTTTCTTTGACAGCAAAATTGAAAAAAGCTAGGTCCAATCAGGCCTAGCTCGATTTTAAATTGTTGTACATTACTAATTTTTTTGTGAAAAATAAAATTTTAATAAATCATTTTTCGCTTTTTACCTAGTAAGTAAAGCATTCTTTGATGATATTATCATTATATCATTAAAATTTTAAAATGAATAGTAGTTAATGAAAATAAAATGTGAAAATATGAACAAAATATTTAATGTATAACCATTGTACAACAAGAAAATGCAACATGCTTGACATCATAAAAGCCTTATTTTAAAAGGGATAAATGCACATTAGGACAGAATACAACTGTCAAACTTCGGAGGAAAGTAGTTAATGACTATGGTTTCATAAGAAAAGTAAGTAATCCTAACTTAAACAATGAATTCATTAATATGTATCTTGTAAGGCTTGATTTAGTAAATAAAATGGTATACAATATGAATGATAAGAAATTAATAAAGTGGGGTAAATTTATGATATCAGAAAACATGAAGCAAATGAAACAAATTGGAAAGGATGATGAAGCAATGGAACAATCAATCGCATATGTTCAAGAATTCTTAAAAGAAAATGGCACAACATGGCAAGATAAACTCAATTATGAAAAAAACAAAAGTCGTGATGAAGGTCGAGATGAAAATCGAATCGAAACTGCTAGAAATATGCTTAACGATAATATGGATATTAAAGAAATTTCTAAGTATACCGGCCTAAGCCAAACTGAAATAGAAGCATTAAAATAATGTTTCTTTTTTATATCACTTGCATCATTCGACAAAATTTTCTTATTGAATGTGTTAGCATATAACCAAGTGATATTTATGGATAATAAAATTATTTATAATGAAATTGGGAAACTAGTAAAAAAGGAACGAAAAAAACAAGGATTAACGCAAGAACAGTTGGCAAATCTAACAAATTATTCCCTATCTTTTATTGCTAACATCGAATCAAACACATATCAATCATTTTCCATCCATACTCTTTATAATTTAGCAAATGCCCTAAATATTTCAATTCATAATTTATTACCAGATAAAAATGCTTTAGAAGAAAAGAATTATAGGTTAATATGTAAGAATTGTAAATATAATGTTAGTATTCCTAAAGAAATAGGAAAAATTTTAGAAGATGGATTAAAAATAACAAGTAAAATTAATTTTACTTGTCCCATTTGTGAAAAAAAGAAGTGTGTCTACATTTTTAACACACTTTTAATAAAAGGCATAATATCACCATCTAAGACTTTTAAAGGATCCGTTGATTCAAATTTAGATCGATGATCTTTTACAAGTTTATAAGGCTCTAAAACATAACTTCTAATTTGACTTCCAAAATCAATACTGCTAACATCACCAGCAACTTCTTTTTTAAGTTTTTGTTGTTCAGCTAACTCTTTTTGATAAAGTTTATTTTTTAAAAGTTCCATAGCAATCTCTTTATTACGTAATTGACTTCGTTCCGTTTGACAGGTAACAACCGTTTTTGTTGGCAAATGTGTAATTCGAACAGCAGAGTTACTGGTATTTACGGATTGTCCTCCAGCCCCACTAGAATGATATACATCAATTTTCAAATCTTCTTCTTTAATATTAATATTAATACTGGTATCAAATTCAGGTGTAACGGTAACGGATGCAAAAGAAGTATGACGACGCCTGTTAGAATCAAAAGGACTTATACGCACCAACCTATGAACTCCATTTTCCACTTTTAAATACCCATAAGCATATTCACCTTCAATATGTAAAGTAACACTTTTAATGCCAGCCTCATCACCATCTTGATAATCAATAATCTTAAATTGATAATTATTTTTTTCTAAAAATCTTTGATACATTCGAAGAAGCATACTTGCCCAATCACAAGACTCTGTACCTCCTGCTCCAGGGTGTATTTCCAAATAACAATTAAAAGTATCATATTCCCCATTAAGTAAAGTATCTATTTCAAGCTCATCTACTTCATTTCTAATAAGCTCAATATCTTTACTAGATATTTCTTCGTTAAGAGTTAATAACTCTAATAAAAGATGTATTTTATCTAATAAATCATAATATATTTTTAATTTTTTTTCTACTAATTTTAATTGTTGATAAGTTTTATTTGCACTGGAAATATCTTCCCAAAAATCACTTTGACTAACCTTACATTCTAATTCTTTTTTTTCTTCTTCTAACCGTTTAGTGTCAAAGTGACCTCCCTAAATCAAGAACTTTTTTCTCTAACTCTTTTAATTCCAATTCTAATTCTTTATTTTCCATCATCTTCCACCTCTATTAAAATAATCTTTATCTCTTTCCTTATTTTCCACCTTTATTTGTTCAAAATAATTTTGATCTAAATCAGAATAAATAAAATGAAACAAAACATCTAAAGCTTGATTTCTAACTTCATCCGATACTCTATTTTTAGTATTAGTAATAATATAATTATAAACATCTAATAAAAATTCTGGATCATCTAAATCTAAATCATAATCCTTGTTCAAATGAAGAAAATAAGAATAATCAATTTTCTTTATAATATCCAAAAAATAGTGTAAAGAATTTGGTAATCTTTTAACTTTATCTAAAAATTCTTCTGCACTATTAACATTAAAAATACTAACATCAGTTTCATAAAAACGCACATTTTCCAAACTAGTCTCATAAGGAGTCATTAAAGAATGATTAAAATAATGATGTTCTAAAGAATTATCCCATGTAGGATCTGCAATAAAAATACCATCAATTCCATATTTTGGATCAATTAATCTTACTAAAACTCTTGAATGATACGCCACATTTCCTAACTTAATAGCAATCTGCTTTCTATTTAACTGAGCCTGATCTGCTAATGTAACAACCTCTTTTTCTTTATATAAATCAACATCAATATTAAATGCATAAATTCCTATTTGTTCTAATAAAGCTACCATAAGTTCACTAAAGCCTTCACAAACCATAAAATTATTAAATAAAGTATATTCTAAACTACGAGCAGCACCTATATTCTGATTATTTTCTAAATATTCTTTAAAATGAGTAACAATTTCATAAACTGCCAAATATCTTTCATAAGGGCTTAAATTAGAATCCACAATATCTTTAACCATTAATTTCAAATAAGAAACTAAAAATATATATTTATCTAAATTCATAGACTGTATAATATAAATCTTTTCTCCCTGATCCATAATTTTTCTAAAATCTTCAAAATAATTAGATAATGCTCTGCAATCAGAAATATTAAAAATAATATTTTTTCCTTTCAATGCATTAATAACTCGTATCATATTATCATAATTTTGATACTCCATATAAATACTAACATTAGACTTTATATATTTAGATAAAAAGCCAATTTCTTCATCATTTAAATCCATATAAAAATGAAAAGAATCGAAAGAAACCAAATGAGAAGCTTGATACTGACCTATTTGAACATTTTTAAAAAAAGATAAGTATTCCATCTCTCTACTACTATATTTTCCGCTAACATCTAATGTATCAATATGAAACAAACTTTCTGATGCATTTAAAAGATCGAAATCTTCTCTAGTTAAAACATAAGGATCATCATTACTTCCTAATGTAACGGATGAAATATGTGTATTATCTCTTATAGCCTCCAAAACCTCTTTAGTAACTAAAGCACTAGATAATATCTTAAAATTAGAAAAAGAATAATGTTTAATAACATCAATCAATTCTTTTTTATACTCATTAGAAAGATAAAGAATATTTTCATTTTCATCATAAAAATAATTCCCATCATTACTATTTACAACACAAAGCTTATTTTGAAAATGAAAATCCATAATTGTGCCTCCTAAACTATTATAATTATAATAAAACCATAATAAAAAATCAATCAACATATGAAAAAAGAAATGACAAATCTAAAAACATTTACTATAAGCTAATCCTTTAATCTATTTTATTTTACAGAAAAAAGTGTTGACAAATGGGATTGTCAATACATTTCATTAATTAGCTATCAAATTATTATCTTCATTAACTTGTTTTTGCAATAATTCTAAACCTTAATGTTCCTTTTAACACTTTCATTTTAGAATCCAGAGTTTTATCGAATAATGTGTCGCCCTCCCAAATATTTATATCTTTATACATGCTAAATTTATCTTTCAGTTTTTGTACTGCTTCTGGATTGGAATCTAACGTATTAATTTTAGCATTTTTATTTAACTTTATAATTTGTTAAATAAAAGCTCCTTCTCCTCCACATGGTTCTAGTATTGTTTTTTTTATTTATATTATTAACCATAAATTCTACTACCTCATTATTGTTTATATAACAAGAGCAAAATTTTTTTGAATTTACCATGATAAATACCTCAACAAATCATTTTCTAATAAATGTTGTTTAAATTCAAAAGTTATATCATTTTCCCAAGATATGTTTTCTTCTATCCATTTCTTTAAGTCAAAACCTGATAACTCTTTTATTTTTTCATATGCATTATCAGCACAGTATACTTCCCAAAAAGGTGAGTTACTCAATCTTATTAAATAATGATTATTTTCTTCTTCTTTTTGTCTTACGAATAATAAAGCAAGATGATTTTTTTTAATTGAATGATAAATACTACCAACTAATAATAATCTATTTGTATTACCTTTTTCATTTGAACTAAATCCACTTTTATAGTCAATATCATAATAAACATTACCAACCTTTATATGCAAATCTAAGGATAAATTAATATTTCCACTATCAACTAAATTCCAAACATCATCATATTTTTCAATTAATTCTTTCTTTTTTTCTTCTTCTATAGATAGAGAATTAATAGTTTCTTGAGTTTCATCACGTATCATTTGCTGAAATAACGTAAATTTTATAGGATCATATATTGCCACATCATTTCTCGTAGGATACATAAATGGTAGTTTACAAAATGGCTCCCATAATTCTCCTATTCTACGAGCAAATGCCATATATTCATAAGGCCAAACTTTATTTCTAGATTCTAACATTACAACATAAGAGCAATAATATATTAATAAAATTGAAGATAATTGTTCTTTTGAATCTAATTCTTTTTTTAATATATAATTTATTTTTTCTTTTCTCATTGT
>JAGHGS010000042.1 GCA_017888105.1 Bacilli bacterium | reverse complement strand
TTCTATTTTCATACATTAAAAAATATCCTTAATCAACTAGCCTAAATCATATACCATTATCGCCAAACAAAGATAAAGATAGGCTAGTTGATTAAGGATATCTCCTTCCTTTATCATTTGTTTGGCTAATACAATTATACATCATTTTTAGTTATCAGTCATCATGTTTAACACAACTTATAATAAAAATATTTCTCTTACAAGAATGCACTTTTTAGTAAGATACTTACCAATAGGTAGAAATTAAAAAAGAAGAAGTTCTCTTCTTTTTTATTTTGGTTTGTTTTGTTTGCTTATCTTTACTATGTTAAATATTAATAGAATAATCCCTACTAAATTGATTCCTACTGATAATCCCAGTAAAACACCCGTTGTAAATGATGAGAAAGGATTATTATTAGCATTTGATACAAAGCCTAATAACCAATATAATAACTCTCCTAAAACAATTAAGAAAACACTTATTTTCAAATTTTTTATCATATTTTCTCAATCGTGATTATTTTTTAAATATTAAGATTGCTTTGGCCGTATTAGTGATTGAAAAAGTAACTAAGTTATATCCTTCTTGTAGCATTTCATTTGCTTTTTCCTCTATCTTCATAGCCATATCATCTGTTTTAGGAGTATATTCGATTATAACCGTTTTATACATATATATTCCCCTTATTTATTTACCAATAAGTTCTTTCCCACCCATATATGGTTGTAAAACTTTTGGTATTCTAATGCTTCCATCACTCTGGTAGTTATTTTCTAGGAACGCAATTAGGCCCCGTGGAGTTGCTAAAACGGTATTGTTAAGTGTTGCTACATATTTATTTCCTTCTTTTGTTTTCATACGAATGCCAAGACGCCTTGCTTGGGCTTCTCCTAGAGTTGAGCATGATCCAACTTCAAAATATTTTTGTTGTCTTGGACTCCATGCTTCTACATCACATGATTTTACTTTTAAATCTGCTAAATCACCAGAACAACATTCTAGTGTTCTAACTGGTATATCTAAACTTCTAAAAAATTCTACCGTATATTGCCACATTTTATTGTACCAATCCATTGCATCTTCTGGTTTGCATAGCACTACCATTTCTTCTTTTTCGAATTGATGAACTCGGTATAAACCTCTTTCTTCAATTCCGTGGGCTCCAACTTCTTTTCTAAAACATGGAGAATAAGAAGTAAGAGTAATTGGAAGTTTTTCTTCATCTACAATTTGATCTTTAAAACGTCCTATCATAGAATGTTCACTAGTTCCAATTAAGAATAAATCTTCCCCTTCTATTTTGTACATCATCGCATCCATTTCTTTAAAAGACATGACACCAGTTACGACATCACTACGAATCATAAATGGTGGAATACAATAAGTAAATCCTTTATCAATCATGAAATCACGTGCATATGCTAGCATGGCACTATGAAGTCTTGCAATATCACCGGTAAGAAAATAAAAGCCATTTCCACTGGTTCTTCCTGCTGCTTCTTTATCTAAACCATTTAAGCTTTCACAAATATCAGCATGATATGGAATTTCATAATCGGGTACGATAGGTTCACCAAAACGTTCTAATTCTACATTTTCAGAATCATCTTTGCCAATCGGAACCGAATCATCAATGATTTGTGGAATTACCATCATTTTTTCTTTTATTTCTTTTGATAATTTTTCTTCTTCAGACTCTAAATTAGCAATTTTAAAGGATATTGAACCAATTTCTTCTTTAATTTTATTTGCTTCTTCTTTTTTCCCTTCCCGCATTAAAACACCAATTTGATCACTTAATTTGTTTTTTTTACTACGCAGGTCATCAGCATCTTTCTTGGCATTTCGGTACTGTACATCTAAATCATAGATTTCATCTACAAGGGGTAATTTTTCATCTTGAAATTTCTTTTTGATGTTTTCACGCACTAAATCTCTTTCTTCTCTTATTAATTTAATATCAATCATTTTTCTTCCTTCTTTCTAAAATAAAAAAGAATGGTATAAAGGAGTCTTAATAGACGGTACCATCCTTTTATTTGCTTAATTTAAGATAACGGTCTTACCCGGGGATGATTAGTCCCACTAGAAAGGAGATTTCATAACACTCGATTACTTATTTCCATCAACCATAAGCTTTCTATTAATTTCGTGCTATTACTTATCTTTCTTGTGCTTTACTTTTATAATATACCATATTTTTTTATTTATGACAATTATTAAATTCTAATTTTAAAGGTTTTAGGTGCAAATTTATATACTAAGAATAATGATATTAAACTATATGTAATAGCAAATAGAATGGTTGCAAGACCAAATGTTAGTGTAGGTAGTCTTAAATCAATCATATAGTAACAAACTGCATAAGTTAGAATATTTACAATGGTATAGGTCGTATTTTTTGTCTCACTATTAATATTATAAGGTTGTAGTAAATAATAAATTACTAAATGATGAACTGAAAAGAAAATACTCATAGCAATTATAGATATAAATAAAACTAGATAATTTAAGCTATTGGTACTTCCTCCTGTTGCAAATAAAATTAATGCTAAGCCTACTCCAATTATTGTAGCTGGTAATAAATTAATTAAAATAATACTTTTTAGTCTTTCTCTAAATAGCTTTAAGATAGAATTTGGTTTTCTATAGAAGGCATAGGTAAGCATCGAATGATCACTATTCATGAACATCGCTCTCGTAACGGATTCACCCCGATTAATTAAATACATAATGAACACAAAGTATGGTAAGTAAGTCATTATCACATTATTTATTTCTTTTTTTAAGCCGTCATTCATCGTTACAATTAGAAGAACTATACCAATTATGATGGCACTTATAAATGCAACTCTTTTAGCACTTTTTAAAAGTAACTTACTATGACGCATTACAAATAAATCATTGAAATAAGCAAAACCTTTTTTATTACTTGTTAAATTTTTATCAATATTAATTTGATTTAAAACCGTTTCTTTTGTGATTTGGTTTGCATTTGCTACGGCATTCATATTGGTCGATGTTAAAACTTGTTTATACATTTCTCGATATTTATTAAATTTTAATAGGTATTTAACAGAAAATATGCTTATTAATATTGTAATTATCATGAAACTTACTAAAATATAAGATGGTATGACTATTTTTAAAGCAGGTAATCCATAAGCGATTCCTAAAAATAATAATATAAAAAGCCATGTATGTTTCATTAAATTATTTTCATTAATAACGATTCCTTTTTTGGTATATAAGAATAGATTATAGGCGGTCATTGTTATTTTGGCGGATGCTACAAACAAAGGAATGAGAAGGCAAATCCAAAGATTTACTTTCGATAATAAACCAAAGATAATAGTAAATGGTAAAAAGCCAATCACTACTTTTATAATTGCATAAAAATAATTGCTTAAAGAATAACTTTTTGCATCCATGCGCATGATAAACATTGCATAATATTTATCTTTGGTTGGATTAAACATATAAGTATTCACAAGAGTACCAATGATGGTTAAAAATACGAAAATATGTAAGAAAGTATTTTCACTATTTGTTTTGTAAATTGTCATAATACTAAAAATCATTAAGAAAATATATAATAATTTACCAAGAAATATATTTATTATTTCTAATAAAATACTAATAATATTTCCTATTATTTTTAGTGCTTTACTTTGGTATAATTTGTCTGGTAGAATTCTTCTTATACCTGGAATACTTTTTAGAGCATAGATAAAGGTATTTACTTTATATGTATTACGTAAACGAAATGATAATAGAAACGAGCGAATCATCTTATTCATCCTCTCTTAATGTTTCTATGATCTTTTCTTTTAATTCTTCCCCTTTTAATTTATTATCCACTAAACTTAGGGTTCCATTTTTTAAAATAACAATTTCATCACATAAACTTAAAGCTAAATCCATAATATGAGTAGAAAAAATAAAAATATGATCTTTTTTTATACTTTTTAGCATTTCTTTCATTTCTTCTGCTACTACAACATCTAAGCTAGTAAGTGGTTCATCTAATAATAAAATATTGGGATCGGCAATGATATTAATTAACATTTGCATTTTATTTTTCATTCCATGCGAATAATCTTTTAATAGTTTATCACGATCTATTGGTTCTATTTTCATAAAATCAAAGTATTCATCGATTGTTTTAACATTTTTTATTTTGCCTTCATTTATTTCTAAAAAGAACTTTAAAAATTCGCGACCAGTTAAAAACTCGGGAACCGTTGGGGTTGATAAAACATAGCCAATATCATCAATGGTAAGTGATCTCTTATTTTTTTCTTCTATTATATTAAAGGTTCCTTCATCTGGTTTAATATCATCATTCAAACAATTAAAAAATGTTGTTTTTCCAGCTCCATTTCTTCCTAATAAGCCATAAATCTTACCAGATTCAAAAGTAAAATTAATATTTTTTAATACTTCTTTATTTCCAAAACTTTTCTTTAAATTTAAAACTTCTAATTTCATAATAATCTCCTATATCATCATATCAAAAAACTAGTAATTGTACAACTACTAGTTATTTTTTCATTGAATTTTATTCAAAGTTCCCGTTTGAAAAACACTGGGAATTTAGTTTCAAAAAACCTTTTATCAACAATTTATATTTTGTGATTGTTTTGTTAAATATTATAAATAAGAAAATAACTATCTTGTCAAGGGCTCGAAGAGTTCATTTTACCCTTTACTAAATAGT
>JAGHGS010000183.1 GCA_017888105.1 Bacilli bacterium | reverse complement strand
TTGCCCCCTGTCTAATTAGATTATATTATATACTCTTTTTCAGACGACGACAATAAATTGTCTTTAAATTCTTAACAATTTACGTGCTTAAAGCACGTGGCCTGAACCCATTTTTCGTAACGGTCAAAACTTCCTAATAGTTATATTTTAACTTTCTATGATATATTTCTAATATACATTAATGTTGATGATTAGTCAATATCATTTTCAATATTTCAGTCAAAAAAATTCAAAAAAAAAGATGTTAATTTCATAACATCTATAAATATTTTTTAAACTCCTTAAATTCTGGAGCATCATCTAAATCAGTTTGGGCAAGCTCTTTAATCAAACGTTTTTGAGCCATAGAAAGTTTATTTGGAATAATTACATTATATATTACATACATATTGCCTTTACCAAAACCATTTACCTTCTTAACTCCTTTACCTTTTAATTTTACTTTATCACCAGTCGAAGTTCCTGGTTTCACTTCTAGAATAACATTACCTGTAAGCGTTGGAATTTCTTTCTTACAACCAAGAATTGCTTCTGTAACAGTAAGAGGAACTGTTAAATAAATATCCTCATCTTCTCTTTCAAATAAAGGATGAGATTTTACTTTAAATTCAATATAAATATCCCCATTAGGACCTCCATTAATACCAGCAGAGCCTTTACCGCTAATTCGAAGCTGATATCCAGTATCAACTCCTTCTGGAATCGTAACTTCAATTTCTTTTCTTTTCTTTACATTACCAGTACCATCGCATTCACTACAAATCTTCTGAAATACTCGACCACTTCCACCACAAGTATTACAAGTAGTTTGAGTTTGAAATACTCCAAAAAGACTTCTTTGTTCCGAAATAATTCTTCCACTTCCTCCACAAGTAGAACAAGTCTTTTCATCAAATCCACCAGCTCCATGACAAGACTCACATTTTTCATTTAAATCAAGAATAATTGTTTTTTTACATCCATTAATTGCTTCATCAAAATCAAGCGTAACAGCAACTAAACTATCCGCACCTTTTCGAGGTCTTTTTGAAGAAGTTTTGGAACTAGTTCTTCCCCCAAAATTAGAAAATCCTCCAAAACCACTAAAGCCACCACCAAAGATTTCACTAAAAATATCGCCTAAGTCAATAT
>JAGHGS010000180.1 GCA_017888105.1 Bacilli bacterium | reverse complement strand
CTAGCCTATCTTTATCTTTGTTTGGCGATAATGGTATATGATTTAGGCTAGTTGATTAAGGATATTTTTTAATGTATGAAAATAGAAGAATTATTAAAAGATTTAGATCCTGTAACTATTATTGAATTTAAAAATTATATTATGAATCATCTATCTGAATTATGTTCTACCAAAAATTCTAATTCGAAAGTTATTTCTAAATTCAAAAATGAAGATATGATTTGTAAAGAGTGTGGAAGCAAATTATATAAGAATGGCAGAACCAAAAATGGCATTCAAAAATATATATGTAGTTGTTGCAAAAAAACATATTCAGAAACAACAAATACCATTATATGCCATAGTAAATTGCCATTTGAAGTATGGAAAAATATTATTGATAATTTATTAAATGGCTTTAGTTTAAGAAGAATTGCAGAAGAAAATGATCTCTCTCTTTTAACATCTTTTAGAATTAGACATAAAGTTTTATATGCTTTAAAAACATTTGTGAATTCTATTAATTTATCTGGCGAAATACAGTCTGATGAGAAATATTTTTCTATTAATTTAAAAGGAACAAAAACTAAAAATATGCCAAGGTATTCTAAAAAAAGGACTTCCACAAAATCTCCTTATAGAGGTATTAGTCATCATAAAATATGTGTAGTTTCTAGTATTGATGAATTTGATCACTTATTATTAGAAATAGTAGGTTTAGGAAGATGCACAACTGATATGCTAAACAATTCTTTAGGTCAAAAATTAAATAATGCAAAATCAATAAATGCAGATAGTGCTAGTGCTTATCAAGAATTTTGTCAAAAACATCAACTTATTTTAAATGCGATTCCTTCTGGATTTCATAGTGATGGCATTTACAATATATCAGAAATTAACGGAATACATTCACAACTTGAAACATGGTTAAAAAAATTTCGAGGAGTTTCTACTAGGCATTTACAGGAATATTTAGATTGGTTTGTTTATATATTTACCATGAAAAAAAGATTCATGCTAAATAAAATTAAAATTGAATCTTATACTAATATTATTATTAATAATAATTATATTAAATCCAATGATATATTTAAAGTAAAAATGCCTATAGACTTGAATATTGCTTATGCTGAATATCTTAATCAGTCATAATGTTTAACACAACTT
>JAGHGS010000182.1 GCA_017888105.1 Bacilli bacterium | reverse complement strand
CAGGATAAATTCATAAAATCGTAAAAAGAACTATACAGATAAAATTTTAGTAATTTCTTTTTCAAAATTAGTATTTAATAGAAACCGAATTGAGTTCATACTTAATTTGGTTTTTTCTTTATAATTCTTTAATAAAGCTAAAGCAAATTTTCTTATTATATTAAGATTTTTTTGAGTATTTTGGACAAAAGCAGTACTTGAATCTTCATTAAAAACTGTATCTAAAAAATAATGCAAGTTATTTTCAATTGCCCATTCACCTCTAATAGAATAGGAAATTATATCTATATGTTCAGCACTCAAATTGGAAATGTAAAATCTTATATCACTAACTGTTTTATTTTGAGAATTTTTATATGTTCGTTTAGCAAATCCAACAGATTTTAATCCGATCCACTCGGATTTATTGTATATCCAGTCAGTATCATTAGTAAAACCATATTCTCTTATTTCTGCTTCTCCATTTCTTTTTTCTATGGTTTTAACATAATTTTCTTTTATCACTTTATCATAAAATTCTAAATCATCAAAATAATCATTTAATTCTTCATATAAAATTTTATGATTGCCCTTAATTGGTGCTACATAGTAACCATCATGATTAAAAATATATTCTATTGTTTCTTTTTGAGTATTTAAAGCATCAAAAACAATAATATTATTTTTAATATTTATTCTTTCTAAGAGTTTTGGCAAAGTGGAAATTTCATTTGTTTTGTCTTCTATAAATTCTGTTGCTTCACATATCTTATTTTTTACTGAATAAACACTCATCGCATTCATTTTAGCTACCTCTCCATTTTTAGTTGTTTTTCTACTGGAAGCATTAGCAGTTTTACCATCTGCAGTTTTAATATCCTCTATTTCAAATAATCCCAATTTATATATTGGCTTATTATTGTCATTAAATGCCTTAACTAATTCAATTAAAATCGTTTCTAATTCTTTAGGATTAATAAATGAGATTACTCGTTTGATTGTAGAAAGGGATGGCATTCCATTTTCAAATTTTATATATTTACTTAGCCACTCAAAATGAATACATCCAAATATATATATTTCTGTAAATGTATTACTTTTTGCTATAATTGCAAAAATTACTAATAAGAGTATACTTTCCACACTATGAAGTACATATCCTGATATTCTTTCATCTACTATCATCATCGCATTTTCGTTTATTTTCTGTACAAATATTACATCTGGTTCTAATGTTTCTATATCATCAACTTTTTCTACTAGTCCATCTAAATTTATTATTTCTTCTAACACTTTTGATTTTCTTGCCATTTTTCATCATTCCTTTGTTATCATTTTAACAAAAAAATGACACTTTTTATACTCTTTGTGTCATTTTTGCGATTTTATGAATTTATCCTG
>JAGHGS010000041.1 GCA_017888105.1 Bacilli bacterium | reverse complement strand
ATTTTGCTATTTTATAATTATTAGAATCTTTAGGTTCACTATTAATTGTTGATAAAAGTATGATAACGAGATTAAACATAAAAAATCCCTCCTTAATTTGACATGATTATATCATGTAGAAAAGGGATTTCACAACATTAATTTTTTATGACTATTGTTTTTGCTATCTTATCATGAAAAGATTGTGATTTTTTATTAAAATAAGCATAAATAATAGAAATAAGTGTTAAACCATAGGCAATATATTGAAGAATTTGAGCAACTTGCATAAATCCAAAAAATTCAATGAGCTTTCTAATATATGAACTTGTTACAACAATACCACCTTCTAAAAGAGTTGCTCCAATCAGTTCTCTTTTTAACATACATGCTAAATTTATATCTTCTCTTTCTTCAGTAACAACTTTGACTTTGCATATTTTTTTACCAATTGTTTGACCTTTCCAAAGATATGTAGGAATAACTATATAATAGAAAACACCTACAAATATTCCAAATAGACCTAAAAATAAACCGATAGAGAAAGAATAGTGTGATAAATCAAACATATATGGCTTTAAATAATCACCATCTCTTAAATAAAATGTTATAGGTATAACAACAATCATATGGGTAATATACCAATCTATAATCATTGCAACACATCTTCTTACTCTTGTTTCTATAATATCCATCTTTGTTTCAGGTTTTATTTTTTGTTTTTTCTTTTTTGACATAATCATCACTCCATAACATGATTATATCAAATATAAATATATTATTTTTTATTTTTCCAAAATTTGGAAAGTATATATGTAAAAAATGACTATAAACTCTGCAGAGTTTATAGTCACCAATAATTACATTCTATGTTCTGGGTAATCTTTCATATCTAATAGAGAAGCAGCATCTTTATCACAAATAATAGTAAAGTTAGGATGAAGTTTTAAAATAGTAGATGGTAATTCATCAGAAATTGGAGAATCTAACATTTGTTTTAAAATTTCAGCTTTTTCTTTACCAGTTACAATCATAACAAGATGTTTAACTCTCATCAAACTTTTTGGTCCCATAGATAATGTGATAGGAAGATGTTCTTTTGCTGGATAAGTTGGATTTGCAGCATTTTTTGTTTTTCTATCCATAGGGTAAGTATAGCTATCCATTGGTGTACATCTTGGACAGTTACTACAGAAATGTCCATCCCAACCTAAACCAATTAACATCACATCTAAACCACCATGTTCTCTGATATCCCAATCATAAGTTTCCCAGTTTTCCATAGTCGTTGTATGAATATGATCTTCTGGAATATGTGCATCTTTGAAAAATAATTCTTGCATTTCATCCCAGTTAGGACCATATTTTTTATCTTGATATGGAGCTTCATCAAATAGATAATAATGAATATTTTTAAACTTATCTTGATCTTTAACTTCTGGAATCATCATTTGATAAAGCATTTTAGGAGAACGACCTGCTGTTAAAGAAATATTAACTCTCTTATCTTGCATCATAGCTCCTAATAAGATGTGCATTGCACTTTCACTCATTTTCTTTTCAGATTCTTCAATAATTAATTTCATATTTTTTCCTCCTTATGAATCTGTATATCATAAGAAGATAACACTAACACACACCACTCATTATAGATTATATATTTATTTTGTCAATCAACAATTTAAGAAAATAATACAAATTTTGATTAAATTTGTTAAATATACAAAAACAATTGTATTATTATATATGATTATAATTATAATAATCAATATATTTCCAAAAGATGGAAATGTTTTCAATTATATGGAAAAATGGTGTCAAATTTTGTGTTTTTTTATATAATCAAAACAATTAAATGAAAGGGGAGATTGATATGAATTTTATGGAAAAGTTTAATGAACTTGCGAATCGTACCTTAGTCCCTGTAGCTAATAAGTTGGGAAACCAAATTCATTTGGCTTCTATTCGTGATGGTATGGTTGTAGCAATTCCATTGTCTATTCTAGGTGGGGTTTGTTTAATTATTTCAACACCGCCATTTACTCCAGATACATTGCCAAACTGGGGATTTATGAGTGACATGTTGATGGGTTGGTATAATTGGGCTCAAACATATAAAGCAGCTTTACAAGTACCTTACAACATGACAATGGCGTTAATGGGGTTATTTGTATGTTTTGCAATTTCTTATAATCTTGCAAAAAGATACGATATGGCACCATTGAATGCATCTATTGTGACTACTGCAGTATTTTTAATTGTATCTGCACCTTCTATGTCAGCTGTTCCAGCTAGTGTGATTCAAGAAGGAACTGCTGTAACTGATATGTTAACTCAAGCAGGAAGTTATATTCCAACAACATTCTTGGATGCTAAAGGTATTTTTACAGGAATTATTTGTTCTATAGGCTGTGTAGAAATTATGCGCTTCTTAATTAATAAGAACATTAGATTCAAAATGCCTGAAGGGGTACCACCTGCAATTACATCATCATTTGATGCAATTATTCCTTTATTTGTATGTGTTATAATTTTCTATGCAATATCATTAATTGTACAAAACTTTAGTGGTGAATTATTACCAAGTATGATTATGACAATATTGGCACCTGCAGTATCAGGATTAGATTCATTAGTAGGTATTTGTTTAATTACTATTATTGCACAAGTATTCTGGTTCTTTGGTTTACATGGTGCAAGTATTACTCAACCAATTAGATTACCATTTATGCAAATGTATTTAATGGATAATATTACTGCATTTAGTGCAGGTGAACCTATTGTACATTTCTTTACGCAATCATTCTGGTCTTATGTTATTACATTAGGTGGTGGAGGTGCCACTTTAGGATTATGTCTCTTATTATTAAGATCTAAATCAGTAGAATTAAAGACATTAGGTAAATTATCTATAGGTCCAGCAATATTCAATATTAACGAACCAATTATCTTTGGTTTACCAATGGTATTAAATCCATTGATGATGATACCATTTATATTTGTACCAGTTGTTAACTCTATTATTGCTTATGGTTTAATGGCAGTTAATTGGGTAGGTAAAGGTGTTATTGAAACACCATGGACAACACCAGCACCATTAGGAGCTGCATTAGGATGTATGGATATTAAAGCGGCATTTATGGTTATTGGATTAATTATATTAGATATGGTTTTATATTATCCATTCTTTAAATTAATGGAAAAACAAAAATTAGAAGAAGAAGCTTCAAAAGCAAATTCATAATCAAAAGAAGATAAACGACTAACACACATTATAACCGTACTTTTTGTACGGTTTTTTAATTCAATAAAAGCTCTTCAGGTATTGTTTGTTTTTTGATATTCATTTTAGAAATCGAACGATATTTATGATTTGTTTTACTGTACATATACAACTTTTTCTTTTTGAATTTATTGAATGTCTAAGAATGTTTATATACAAT
>JAGHGS010000040.1 GCA_017888105.1 Bacilli bacterium | reverse complement strand
TTGTGATTAATAAAACAAAATGTCCGCTTTTTTCATAAGTATTTATAAAACAAAATGTCCTATTATAAAGTATCTATAGGTAAGTATAAACCAATTTACAAAACAAAATGTCCTATTGCAATCTAAACATAATGACATATAATAGAATTGTTACTTAAGGGGTATGGCAACACTGAGGAGTGACCAGAGCATTAAGTAATGACATACAAAAAAGGAAGCATAGTTAAAGAAGTACTTGCTTCTTTTATTAACGTTTCCTTTTTTGGAGTCATTAAGCGATAAACCTTGGGGTTTGGGGCAAAGCCTCAACCTTAGTTAATCTTAAAGTTTCTCCACGGATGGTTTTCACTAGGTTTAAATCCATTTTTTGTGGCTCTTTTATTTTCTCCTTCTCGCTTTTCTATCAGTACTAGCATATAAGTATTTCCATCTATAATTCCAAATAGCTTATTAACATATGATTTAACAACGGTACACTTTGTTCCACTTTTAAAAGATATGATTTCACCAGTTTCTACATTAGCAGGTAAATAGTAATTATTAAAATATTTAATTGATGAAGCATTATCTATAGTTCTTTCGTTTCTAATAGAAATAATTAAATTTAACTCATCTTCAGTATAATTATTTTCTCTCATAACATTTTTCTTGGGATTAATTTTGTATGAGAACCTTTCATTTATTTTAGGAATAAATACTTCATTTAAATATTTATTAGCCTCTTCAATAGTAGTTATACCATTATGTCTTAATTCCGCTTTCAAACGTCTTTTAAAAGTACCATTTTCTCTTTCAGCATTGGGTTTAAATAATGGATTACTATTACATAATAATTCAATTTCTAAATCTTCACATATTCTACCAAACTGAGTTATATTAAGTTTTGATTTAGAACTTTTAGCATTATTAATGGAAAATGAATTTCTTTTATCAGTTTTTATTCTTTTAGGAATACCAAAGTTTATAATCATATTCATTAGTACAACTAAATATGCATTAGTAGTTTCTTCATAATCGAAATAACCGGCAAGAACTTTCTTAGTAGCCTTATCCACAACTAAATGTAATGCAGTTTCTTCAGTACCAAACCAAACCCAAAAGGCTGCATCCATTTGAACTTCTTCACCAAATGAATAATGCAAAGAAGATTTTCTAATGTGTTTTTCAAATTCTTCTTGCTTTCTTTGTTCAAATAATTTTTCTTGGGATTCTGTTATAGAATTATCTCTTATTGCTTTTTTCATGTTTTCATTATATAATTTGACTGTTCTGTGTTGAGCATAGGGAGAAATAATATAATTGGTTCCAAACTTTTCAACCATGTAAGAAAAAGAAATACCATATTTACGCCCTTGCTCTTCATAGAAGTGAGTAAATCCATAATCATAATAATTAGTTAAATAATCATCTATAATCTTAGTTGGTATATCATCTGAGATTTTTTTTGCATTTTGATTATTTATATTTTTATGAACAAATGCATCCTCGCCCATATTTTTGTACTTAGTAATAAGTCTGCGAATCTGTCTATCAGTTATATCTAGTATTAATCCAGCTTCTTTTTGAGTTAGGTCTTTAGAAAGAACTTTTTTAATAGTTTCGCTGTATAATTCTTTATCTACTAATTTAACCATAAAAATACACCTCCTTTCCGGAAGTGTATTTTAGGACATTTTGTTTTGTAAATCAATTTTTTTTACTAATTTTTATAATAGGACATTTTGTTTTGTAAACGAAAGTACAAAAGCGGACATTTTGAAATAAAAGTCACATTTTATATACATAAATTTGACAGCATTATAATGTTATGGTATAATATGCCACGTAAAAGAGAGGTATCAAAGTTTAAATTAAAAGGGAGATATTATGGGAAGAAAATTACAAACTATTTATGAATATTTAAGTGATTATACTGAAAAAGAAATTGATGATGCTATTTTTAATTTATCTATGGACGATAAATTGATTATCAGAGAACGCTATGGAGATGATTTACATAATCCTTTACCAAGACAAGGTTGGAATAGAGATTTATCTGTTAAATTTTATGGTAGTATTATTCCAAAATTGAAAAATACATTATTACAAAATAAAGAAAAAATTACTATAGAGAAGGCTTCAGAAATTACTTCTTCAGATAGCACAGTTAATTCAAATGATATGGCAATGCTTTTGATAGATTTATTACAAAAAGGTAAAGATACTGAAGAAATTTGTGACACTTTAAGAATTGATAATAAAACGCTATATAAACTTTTGTTAGAATTAAAAAATAAAGGTGTTAAATTTACAAAAGGTTATGGTATTGATGGTGATATACACTATAAAATTATTAGTAAGATTAAAAATTTAAATCCAAAAGAATTTAAAAATACTAGAACAATTACTGTTCCTAAATCTGTAAATTCTGTAAAAGTATTAGCAATATCAGATTTACATTTTGGTAATCAAAAGGAAAGACTAGATTTGGTTGATAGAGCTTATAATTATTGTATTAAAAACGATATTCATCTTATTTTTTGTGGTGGAGATATAATAGATGGTGCTTACTCTAAAGGAATTCAAAAGATTACTAGTTCATATGAACAAGCTGAATACTTTATTGAAAAATATCCATATGATAAGAATATTTTAACATTTGCAGTAGGTGGAGATCATGATTTTAGTGCTTTTAATAGTGAATGTATTGATATTATAGAGATGTGCGATAATTATAGACATGATATTGTTATTGGAAATTATAATAATGCGATAATTAATATGAAAAAAGATAAGATTCAATTATATCATTATATAAATGGTGGAGTAGCATTAAATATAAACGCTTCTTTAATGTTACATGGTCATACGCATGAATTTCAACTAGGAATGCAACAAGATAGGTTAAATGTTGCACTTCCAAGTTTATCAGATCTTACTGAGTCATTACCATCTGCTTTAGAAATGACTCTTAATTTTAAAAATGATTTTATTGAAAGTACTGATATAAAACATTTATATTTTGATAATAAAGATATAGTTTTATCGGAATCACATTTATTACTACCTGAAAATAGAAACATTAAGCATGAAAGTAATACTACAACTAACACTATAGAAGATACTCATGTTACTGATGAACAAGTTAAACAATTAAGTAAAACTATGATGCAACTTTCTCGTAGAAGTTAAGATCTAATATAATTTAGATCTTTTAATATTACAAAAAAGTAAGGTTCTGTAAGGTTAAACGAACGACAAATGACATAAATAGTAGTATATTTCTATACAAGGAGGAGAAATTATGTCAAATTTATTAAAGATTGATAATATTGAGAAGTATTATGGATCAAGAAGTGGTTTAACTAAAGCGATTAATAATATTTCTTTTGAAGTAAGTAAAGGTGA
>JAGHGS010000002.1 GCA_017888105.1 Bacilli bacterium | reverse complement strand
TTTATTCCTGTATATGTAACCGAAGATATGGTTGGTCACAAACTTGGTGAGTTTGCTTTAACTCGTAAGTTTGGTGGACATGCAGGTCAAAAGTAGGAGGGTAAATAAATGGAAGCTTATGCAATACATAAGGGAGCTATGATTGCCCCTAGAAAAGCTAGAATGACTCTTGATTTAGTACGTGGTAAAGATGTAGCTACTGCTGAAGGTATTTTAGTTAATACTAACACTAAAGCTAGTCGTTTAATCTTAAAAGTACTTAAAAGTGCTGTTGCTAATGCTGTTAATAACAATGGGGCTAATGAGTCAGATTTAGTAATTAGCGAATGTTATATTAATCCAGGACCAGTTTATAAGAGAATTAAATTTGCTAGTCGTGGAAATGTTGATAGAAGAGACAAAAGAACTAGTCATATTACTATTAAAGTAAGTGACGGTAAAGTTAAGGAGGAAGCATAATGGGTCAAAAAGTAAATCCTATTGGTTTTAGATTAGGTGTTAATAAAGACTGGGAATCTAAGTGGTATGCTAACAAAGACTATGCTAAAACTTTAAATAAGGATATTAAAATAAGAGAATATTTAGAGAAAAAACTTAAAGATGCAGCTGTTGCTTCAATCCTTATTGAAAGAAAGAAAAATCGTGTCGATGTAACTATTAATACTGCGAAACCTGGTGTTATTATCGGTCGTGGTGGTGAAGACATCGAAAAATTAAGAAAAGAAATTAAGAAATTAGTTCAGGAAGACGTTTATATTAACATCGTAGAAGTTAAAAATCCTGATTTGAATGCAAAACTTGTTGCTCAGAATATTGCAGCTCAAATCGAAGCTCGTGCACCATTTAGAAGTGTTCAAAAACGTGCAATTCGTAATACTATGAAAGCTGGAGCTAAAGGTATTAAAACTGCTGTATCTGGACGTTTAGGCGGAGCTGAAATGGCTCGTACAGAAGGTTATACAGAAGGTACTGTACCACTTCATACAATCCGTGCTGATGTTGATTATGCAACAGCTGAGGCAGACACTACTTATGGTAAGATTGGTGTTAAAGTTTGGATTTACAAAGATGAAATTCTTCCCGCTAAAAAAACTTTGAGAGGAGATGGATCTCATGTTAATGCCAAAAAGGACTAAATATAGAAAACCTCATCGTGTTTCTTATGATGGTCATGCTAGAGGTAATACTAGCCTTCACTTTGGTGAATATGGTCTTCAAGCAAAAGAAGGAGCATGGATTAGTGCTCGTCAAATTGAAGCCGCTCGTATTGCTATGACTCGTTATATGAAACGTGGTGGTAAAGTTTGGATTAATATCTTCCCTCATTTAGCACTTACAAGAAAACCTCTTGAAACTCGTCAAGGTAAAGGTAAAGGTAATGTTGAAGATTGGGTTGCAGTAGTTAAAGAAGGCAAAATTATGTTTGAAATTGGTGGAGTTTCAGAGGAAGTTGCTCGTGAAGCACTTAGACTTGCTTCTCACAAATTACCAATTAAAACTAAATTTGTAAAAAAGGAAGGTGAATCTCATGAAAATTAAAGATTTACGAGAACTTTCTACAAAAGAATTAGAGGGTAAAATTATGGAAACTAAAAAAGAATTATTTAGTTTACGTATGAAACAATCTACTGGTACTTTAGATAAACCTTCTAGAATTAAAGAACTTAGAAAAGATGTTGCGAGAATGAAAACTATTTTGAAAGAAAAGAAAAGCGCAGGAGGTAATACGGATGGAGAATAGAAAACAAGAATTAGTTGGTAAAGTTGTAAGTAATAAAAATGATAAAACAATTACTGTAATAGTTGAAACTTACAAAACTCACCCTATTTATAAAAAACGTGTTAAATATTCAAAAAAATATACTGCTCATGATGAAAATAATCAAGCTGGTGTGGGAGACACTGTTAGAATCAGAGCTACAAGACCACTTTCTAAAACAAAGAGATATGAACTTGTAGAAATCGTTTCTAAAGCTGTTATATTATAGGAGGTACTTATGGTTCAACAAGAAAGTAGATTAAAAGTTGCAGATAATACTGGTGCTCGTGAGTTACTAGTTATCCGTGTACTTGGTGGATCTAAAGTTAAATATGGTAACATTGGTGATGTAGTTGTTGGTACTGTTAAGAAAGCTATGCCTAATGGAAATCTTAAAAAAGGTAAAGTTGTTAAAGCAGTTATCGTTCGTACTACAGAAGGTATTAGAAGAGGCGATGGCAGTTATATTAAATTTGATGACAATGCTTGTGTAATTATTAAAGATGATAAATCTCCAGTAGGTACAAGAGTACTTGGACCTGTAGCTAGAGAACTTAGAGAAAAAGACTATATGAAAATTGTGTCTTTGGCTAAGGAAGTTATATAGGAGGAACTATTTATGATGAAAATTAAAGTAGGCGACGAGGTACTAGTTATTGCTGGTAAAGATAAAGGTAAGAACGGTAAAGTTATTAAAACTTTAAGAGATAGTGACAAGGTTGTTGTTGAAGGAATTAATATTGTTAAAAAACACGTTAAGCCAAGAAATGGTAATGATAAAGGTGGAATATTCGATATCGAAGCTCCTATTCATGTATCAAATGTTAAAAAAATAGAAGAAAAAAAAGAAACTCGCAAAACAAAAAAAGAAAGTAAGAGTAAGTAGGTGAATATTTATGAGTAATTATAAAAAATTATATGACGAAAAAATCGTAAAATCACTTAAAGATGAATTTAAATATTCAAGCGTAATGCAAGTACCAAAATTAGATAAGATTGTTATTAATATGGGTTGCGGCGATGGTGCTCGTGATCATAAATTTATTGAAGCTGCCCTAAAAGATTTAGAAGCAATTACTGGTCAAAAGG
>JAGHGS010000039.1 GCA_017888105.1 Bacilli bacterium | reverse complement strand
GTAGTGTTTGGAGGTGCTTATTTCATTTTTGGTGATCTCCCTATTGTGGAGGGATCACTCTTTTATAGCTCTTGTTGGGTTACTGTTGTTGGAGGGAATATTGTTGTTTATATTGTTGAAAGTTTACCTTATTATGGAAAGAAAAAGAGAATTGAAGAAGTTCATACTTTAGAAGAAATAAAAGGCGAAAAAGAAAATTTAAAGCAAGAAATAAGGCAAGTGCAAAAGCAAATAAGCGTGAATGATCAAAGAGTAAAACAAACAAATGAGAAAATAGCGAGACTAGAGGGAGTAATTCAAAGTATAGAAAATGTTTTGGATACTTTACTTAAAGAGCGGGAGAAAGCTGTTAATTTGCTTATTTATGATAATCTTAGCATAGAAGAAAGTTTAAATGAGTCTTTTCAAAATAGTGAAAGTGTATTAAAATTAGTAAGAGAAATAGAGAAGGAGGAAAAGTAATGGAAAAATCATTTGAAGATGCATTAAAAGAGTTAGAAGGAATTGTTAAAGAATTAGAAGCAGGTAATGTAGAGCTTGATCAAGCAATCGATAAATATACTGAGGCAATGAAACTTGCTAAATACTGCAGTGAAAAACTTAATCGTGCAACCGAAAAAGTAAATAAGATTTTAACGGAAAATAAAGAATTAGTTGATTTTAAAGTGGAGGAATAATATATGAGTTTGGTTAAAGATATTACAAGCCGTGATGAAAATTTTGCAGAGTGGTATACCGATGTTGTTAAAAAAGCTGGTTTAGTAGATTATTCTTCGGTTAAAGGAAGCATGATTATATGTCCTTATGGTTATGCGATTTGGGAAAATATTGAGAAAATACTTGATCAAAAGTTTAAAGAAACTGGTCATGAGAATGTGCAAATGCCTATGTTTATTCCGGAATCTTTGCTCAATGTGGAAAAAGAGCATGTTCAAGGGTTTGCCCCTGAGGTTGCTTGGGTAACCCATGGTGGTAGTGATAAGTTGGAAGAAAGATTATGTGTAAGACCAACAAGTGAAGTATTATTTTGCGATTATTACAAAAAGATTATCAAGTCTTACCGTGATTTACCAAAATTATATAATCAGTGGTGTACCATTGTAAGATGGGAAAAGACTACTCGACCTTTTTTACGTAGTAGAGAAATTTTATGGCAAGAAGGACATACTATGCATGCTACTGAAGAGGAAGCAGTTAATGAGGCTTTAAGAATGTTACACATTTATGAAGATTTTCAAAGAAATGTTCTTGCTATACCGGTAATTGTTGGAAAAAAGACCGAAAAAGAAAAATTTGCAGGAGCAGTCGCATCTTATTCTTTGGAAGCGATGATGTATGATGGGGTAGCATTACAAAATGGAACAAGTCATTATTTTGGTAATGGGTTTGCAAAAGCTTTTGGGATTCAATTTTTGGATAAGGATAATACCCTTAAAACTCCGTATCAAACAAGTTGGGGTGTTTCAACAAGAATGATTGGTTCTATTATTATGGTTCATGGCGATGATCGAGGACTTGTTTTACCACCGAATATTGCACCTATAAAAGCGATTATTATTCCGATTGGTGATGATGAACCAGTTTTAAATGCGACTCATTTGGTGTGTGATGAATTGAAAAAATTAAATATTTCTTATAAGGTTGATGATTCAAATAAAACACCTGGTTTTAAATTCGCAGAAGCCGAAGTAAAAGGATATCCTGTTCGGATTGAAATTGGTAAAAGAGATTTGGAAAATGGAGAAGTTACTTTGGTTCGAAGAGATACTTTAGAAAAAATAAAAGTTTCGATGGATGAGGTTGCATCTTGTTTAACTTCTTTGTTTGATGAGATACAAAAGAATATGTATGATACTGCTTTAAAAAGACGTGATCAAATGATTTATGAAGCAAATACTTGGGATGAGTTTCAAGAAATTGCTAAGAGTAAACCGGGATTCATTAAATCAAATTGGTGTGGTGATGAAGCTTGTGAAAATAAGATTAAAGATGAATTTAGTATGAAGAGTCGTTGTTTAATTTCTGATGAAGAAATTCATACGAATTGTGTTGTTTGTGGTAAAAAAGCAAAATATCGTTTATATTTTGGAAAACAATATTGATGATTTGCTAAATAATGGTAATAACCAATTATTGTATGCGTGTAAAACTATAAATTTTCCATACTATTAATGGTGATTAGTATGAAAAAGTTTATAGTTTTTTTATGTATACTCATGATATCGCCTCTTAGTGTTTGGGCTTATTCATCGGAAGTGATTTTAGGTGGGTCTACAATTGGAATTGATATTCAAAGCGAAGGAGTTATGGTAATAGGATTTTATAAAGTTGCTGGTAAATATCATAAATCAGATTTAGTGGAAGGAGATATTATTACTAAAATTGAAGATGTGGAAATTTCTTCCATTGAAGATTTATCTGATGAGTTAGAAAATCATATTCAGAAAGAAGCAATTGAGATTACTTATAAGCGAGGAGATAAAGAAAAAACAACGGAAATTGAACTTTTCTATGAAAATGGTATTTATAAAACAGGATTATATGTAAAAGATGGTATTACGGGTATTGGAACTCTTACCTTTATTGATCCAGCAACCAATACTTATGGTGCTTTGGGGCATGAAGTTTTAGAAAGTAATACTTCTAAAATTGTAGAAGTAAAGACGGGTTCTATTTTTCGAAATGAAATAACTAGTATTGATGCAAGTACGGATGGTAATCCGGGAAGTAAAAATGCTAAATTTTATTATCATACAGTATATGGTGATATTGATAAAAATACGAAATATGGTATTTATGGAACTTATACGGATGATTATGATACTACTAATTTAATTGAAATTGCAGATCCTAGTGAAGTAAAAGTAGGGAATGCTTCTATTTATACGGTCTTAGAAGATGAAAAAGTAGAAGAATTTGAAATTGAGATTACGAAAATTAATGAAAATAGTGAAATTAAAAATATTTCCTTTGAGATTACAGATCAGAGATTATTAGAAAAAACCGGAGGAGTGGTACAAGGCATGAGTGGTTCTCCAATTGTTCAAAATGGTAAATTAATTGGGGCCGTTACTCACGTTGTAACCGATAATGTTACTACTGGGTATGGTTTGTTTATTACAACGATGTTAGAAGAAAGCGAAAAATAGCTTTCTTTTTCTTTGTAAAATGATTCGTTCTATTGAAGAATATTTAAAGTAGAACTTGTAGAGTTTATAGCTAAAGCAGAAGAATTAGGTGTGTATTGCTATTGTAGAAGCTTGTGGCGATAGCACGAAATGTGAAGAGTCAATTAATATCGAAGATGGGTAGCTAGTTTAGGAGATAATTAGTTTATTAAAAATATTAATATGTTTTGTAAAAAATGTGTAAAGCAATCGTTTAAAAAGAGAAATATTAGATGTAAGGGTAATAAATAGTAGTAGGGAGTGTAACTTTTATAATTTTATTTGATGGGAGGTTTGAAAATGAAAAATGAAATTATAATATTTGAAAATCAAAATGTAAAGCTAGAAGTTAGCATGAAAGATGAAACGGTATGGCTTACTCAAGAGCAAATGGCAGAGTTATTCGGGAAAGATAGAACTGTTATTACAAAACACATTAGTAATATTTTTAAAGAAGGAGAATTAGATAAATATAGTAATGTGCAAAAAATGCACTTTTCTAATTCAGATAAACCGACAACTTTATATAATTTAGATGTTATTATTAGTGTTGGTTATCGTGTGAAATCTAAAAATGGTATAATCTTTCGAAAATGGGCAAATAAAATATTAAAAGATTACTTAATTAAAGGGTATGCGGTAAATGAGAAAAGACTAGAATACTTAGAAAAAACAGTAAAATTAATTGATATCGCAAGTCGCAATTTAGAAGGATTAGATACTGTAGGAGCTAGTGATATTATTAAAGTGTTACAAAAGTATACCAAATCTTTAGATCTACTAGATGATTATGATCATAAAACATTAACCAAACCAAAGGGAACTATCAGTAATGGGAAAATAACCTATAAAAACTGTATCGATATTATTAAAACACTAAAATTTAATGAAAAAAGTGAATTATTTGCTATCGAAAGAGATAAGGGGTTAGAAAGTATTATCAATAATATTTATCAAACGTTTGATGGCAAAGATGTGTATGAAAGTGTGGAAGAAAAATCGGCTAATTTTTTATATACTTGTGTGAAAAATCACGTATTTATTGATGGAAATAAGAGGATCGCTGCAACTCTTTTCATTTATTTTCTTCAATTTTATAATATTTTATATGTAAATAATCAAGTGATTATTGATAACAATACTTTAGCTTCTTTAACTCTTTTAATCGCGGAATCAAATCCGAAGGAAAAAGAAGTTATGATTGATTTAATTATGAATTTTTTGGTAAATTAGATAAAAGAACTTTTTTTGTTTTTTTGCTCCTTGATATCGACAAATAACCCTAATATGTGATACAATTAAATCATAGGAAGTGAATGGTATGTCAAGAACTACTTTTATTTTTATAGGTAT
>JAGHGS010000038.1 GCA_017888105.1 Bacilli bacterium | reverse complement strand
GCGTGTGATAGTATTCTTTCTTAAATTCCTACTTTAATTTTTTCTTCTTCATTAATATTATCATTTTGTAGTTCTTGAGATTCCATTGCAAAGCATTCTTTTCTATCAGATTCAAAATAATCATCCAAATCTAGTCCAATTAAATTTCTCGTATATGAATTTCTTGTATGGTTTATATAATTTTTTAATTCTTCATTATCGGATGTTTTTAAAAATGACTGAACAGATGAAATTACATTAAATAATTCATAAGATACTTCTCCAACAATATTCTCGTCAACAATTTTTTTAATTTGCACTATATGAGAATCTGTAATATAATTCGAAAATCCCAATATTTCTGAAGCATCTTTTAAAAACATAAAACTTTGTAAAATATCTTGGCCGCTTGGATTATTTCTTCGACTAGTTCTAACTATATGTTTATTTATTTCTTTTAGTTTTATCTTTTCATCATCTGACATCATTAATTCATCTATACCAATATCATTAGTCAACGATTTTCCAAAAAATCTTAATCTCAAATCTAACTCTATTCTAAAAATTTTATTAGTAATAGAATTCAAAATAAACAATTCTTTAATATTAGTTAAATGATCTAAAGCATCTCTAAATAAAGTTATGTCATCAGTTTTAATAAAATCTAACGGTATTGAAATAGCTTGATTTTCGTTGAGCTTAAAAATTTCAGTTATTGCTTTCATTTTTTCATTTTCAAAAATATTTGATAATTGAATATAAAGATATGTTATATCATGGGTTAAAATTATCAACTTGGTACTTTCTTCATCAAATTTTTGAATTAATTTAGATATTAAATATTGCTTAAATAAAATATAACTTGTTATATCTAATGATACAACTGGATCATCTATAACTATTATTTTGTTTTTCAAATCTTGTTCTTCTAAATAATTCATAAATATTGCTAAAGCTAACTTATGCTTTTGCCCATCACTTAGTTCATTAACATTATGATGATTTTTTAAAGAGTAAATAAATTTGTGTGGTGTTGAATGTTTATCAACAGAAATAGTTATGCTTTTATTCAATCCAAAATCTTTAAATTTATCATTTATTTTGTCAGCAATAGTGAAACCTTTTTCATCCATTAATTTATCCGCCAATTCTAACTTATGCTTTTTTAATATTCCTATATTTTTTACACTATTAAAATAAAAACCTAAAATATCCTTTTTCTGTTCTAAGGTATAATTCAGTAAATTGTTAATTAGATCATTTCGCTCTAAAATTTCTTTTTTAGGCAAATCAAAATTAAATTCTAATGTAGTAAATATGTTATTTGAAATTTCTTCGCATTTTACTTGCAAATATTTTATGATATTTTTTATACAAGTTATTACTTCAATATCTACTTCTACATAACGTTTCTCACTTGCTAACGTTTCACTATACTCAATGTCTTTCCTTAACAATGACAAAACTTCACTTTTGATTTTAATATGTTGATTAGTAAACACTTTTCTCCATTTTTCAATAGCAGATGAGATTTCTGTATTTCCACAAAATAAGCAACTATCTCTGTGTTCGTGTAGTAAATACCAATCTTTAATTTTTTCAATAATTTCATTATTTATGTTATCTTTTTTATAGACTCCCTCAATTTCTAATATTAATTTTTGTTGACTGTTTAATTCATCGATTTTAGAATTTAAATTTTTTAGATATTCATGATTCTCTTTTAAAATTACTTCTGATAATAACGTATTGCTTTTTATTTTTGAAATTAACATATTATACAAGTCATTCTTTTTTAAATAAGTTAATCTTTCTTCAAATTTTTCTCTACTATCTATATCAGAACTGAATATGTAGGGACTTTTATAGTTCTGTTTCTGATCATCAATTTTATCAATATCAATCTTAAAATCATTGTCATCTAGTTCTTTAAGCTTATCTTGAAGACTAACGGGAATTTGATTAGTCATAAAAAAGTTATTTAAAATAGATTGTTCTTCTTGAAATTTATCCTTTAATTTTTTCTCAACTTTTAATATATTGGAAATCTCTTTTCGAATTTTTACAATATCTTCTCCTAGCCATAATCCAGAAAAATTTTCTTTAGTTGTAGCTGTTTGAGAAGCACCATTTTCATTTATATTATAAACATTTGAAAAAATAAAGTCCTCGTTAAATACAAATCTTTTATCAAATAAATCTTGTCGTGAAAGTGTGGTTTTCCCACTTCCATTTTTTCCGTAAACCATTATTAATGATTTATTTGAACTCAATTTTATTTGTTTACCAGAATCATAATTTTTAAATTCAATTTCCACTTTATCACCTGCATTACTAAATTAAATTTCTAAATATTTCAGTTACATTTTTCATATCTTTTTCTGTTGCCATTATAGTTATCAAGAGATTTTTATCTTTATTTAATATAATATATTGTCCATTTGAACCATCTCTAAATACATAATTGTCCCTTGAAATAAAAGTATAATATCCAACACCTATTTTAGGAAAAACTCTTCCTGGTTTATATGCAGCTGGAGTTTCTAATTGCATAGAAGTCATCTCTACTATCCAGTTTTCTGGAATGATTTGCTTCTCATCATATCTTCCATTATTTAATAAAAGTTGTCCTATTTTGTGAAAATCCGAATGCTTTAAATATAATCCAGTTGCTGCTGGACAATATTTTTCATAATTATCCCATTTGAATTCTTTAAT
>JAGHGS010000037.1 GCA_017888105.1 Bacilli bacterium | reverse complement strand
TTACTGTTCCTGCATATTTCAACGATGCTCAAAGACAAGCTACTAAAAATGCTGGTAAAATTGCTGGACTTGAAGTAGAAAGAATTATCAATGAACCAACTGCTGCCGCTTTAGCTTATGGTCTTGATAAACAAGATGAGATGCAAACTATTTTAGTTTATGACTTAGGTGGAGGTACATTTGACGTATCTATCCTTGAACTTGGTGATGGTGTATTTGAAGTTAAATCAACTGCTGGTAATAATAAACTTGGTGGAGATGACTTCGATGAGAGAATCATGAACTATTTAGTAGATGAATTTAAAAAAGAAAATGGTGTTGATTTATCGAATGATAAAATGGCTATGCAACGTATTAAAGATGCTGCAGAAAAAGCTAAGAAAGACTTGTCTGGTATGACTACGGCACAAATTAGTTTACCATTCATTGCTCAAAATAGTGAGGGGCCACTACACTTTGAGACTACTTTATCAAAAGCAAAATTCGAAGATTTATGCCGCGATTTATTTGATTCAACCCTTGAACCAGTACATAAAGCTTTGAAGGATGCAAAACTTTCTGCTAAAGATATTGATAAGGTAATCTTAGTTGGTGGATCAACACGTATTCCATATATTCAAGAATTAGTTAAGAAAGAACTTGGACAAGAGCCAAATAAGAGTGTAAACCCTGATGAAGTTGTTGCAATGGGCGCTGCTATTCAAGGTGGTGTCTTAACTGGTGAAGTTGAAGATATCGTTTTACTTGATGTTACACCACTTTCTCTTGGACTTGAAACTTTAGGTGGAGTTATGACGGTATTAATTCCAAGAAATACAACCATTCCAACAAGTAAGAGTCAAGTATTCTCAACTGCTGCTGATAATCAACCAGCTGTTGATATCCATGTACTTCAAGGTGAAAGCCCAATGGCTGCTGACAATAAAACTTTAGGTAACTTCCAGTTAACAAATATTCCACCAGCACCAAGAGGAATTCCGCAAATTGAAGTTAAATTCGATATTGATGCAAATGGTATTGTTAATGTTACTGCTAAAGATTTAGGAACAAATAAAGAACAATCTATTACGATTACTTCTTCCACAAATTTATCAGATGACGAAATCGATAAGATGGTAAAAGAAGCAGAAGCTAATAAAGAGGCTGATGAAAAACGCAGAGCGGAAGCAGATGTTAAAAATGAAGCAGAATCTATGATCTTTGCTACTGAAAAGGCACTTAAAGATTTAGGCGATAAAGTCGATGAAAAAAATAAGAAAGACGCCGAAGAAAAGATGGAAGAATTAAAGAAAGCGATGGAATCTAATGATACAGATGATATCAAGAAGAAAACAGAAGCTTTAAATGAAGTAGCTATGAAGCTTGCAACTAAGGTTTATGAAGAAGCTGCTAAAAATAAAGAATCTGAAGTAAAATCAGAAGATAAAGAAGATACTTCAAATAAAGATTCAAAGGACGATGTAGAAGAAGCAAATTATGAAGAAAAATAAGTTCTAGGAAACTAGAACTTTCTTTAGAGAAAGGGAATACTATGGCAAAAATGAGGAAAGAATATCCAGAAACTTTAAAATGGAATGTAAAAGATTTGTATCCTACAAAAGAAGATTACGAAAAAGATTTTCATTATTTAGAAAATCATTTAAAAGATTATGCAAAATATCAAGGACATATTTTAGATAGTGAAAATACCTTGTATGAAGTATTATCATTTGATTATAAAATGAGTGAAATGTTAGAAAGAATATATGTTTATGCTCATATTAATAATGATAGTGATACAACTGATGTAAAATATCAAGCGATGTATGGAAAGGCTTATCAACTTTATGAAAAATATGAAGTTGCTACTTCTTTTATTACTCCTGAAATATTAAAAGGAGATTATGATTTAGTTTTAGAGTATATAAATAAAAATTCTAAACTAAAGCAATATGAACGAGTACTTAAAAATATATTTAGAATGAAAAAATATGTTTTGAGTGATAAAGAAGAAAAAATACTTTCTTCTTTATCGACTACTTTTAATACTCCTGATGAAGTATATTCTTATCTTACTGATGCGGATATGAAGTTTGGTAAAATTAAGAATAAAGACGGTAAAATGGTTGCATTGGATGAAAAGAACTATCATGAGTTTATTGAATCAACTGATAGAAGATTGCGAAAACAAGCTTTTATAAAATTGTTTACTACTTATGGAGAATTTAAAAATACATGTGCTAAATTGCTTGCTAGTGAAGTTCATAATCATAATAAAGTAGCTCAAATCAGAGGTTATGATAGTGCAAGAGCTGCATCTTTGTATAGTGATGAGATTCCTGTAAGTATTTATGATAATCTAATTTCGACTGTAAAGAAAAATATT
Source organism: Bacilli bacterium (assembly GCA_017888105.1). Taxonomy (GTDB): domain Bacteria; phylum Bacillota_I; class Bacilli_A; order RF39; family UBA660; genus Caccenecus. Next base: position 993 of record JAGHGS010000037.1, on the reverse strand, counting down.
GCTCCATTATCGAAGTTTTGGAAATTGAAAAAACAAGCTTTAGGAGTAAATAAGTTACATTTATATGACACGTATGCTCCTTTAATTAAAGATATACAAAAAAAGTATACGGAAAGGGAAGCAGAAGAATTACTTTATCAATCTTTAAGAGTATTAGGTGATACTTATATTACTGATTTAAAACAAGCATTTAAAGAGAGATGGATTGATTTTTGCCCAAATGAAGGTAAAAGAAATGGTGCTTATTGTACAGCTTGTTATACCATACATCCTTATGTGTTATTAAGTTATAATGGTACTTTAAATGATGTATCTACTCTTGCTCATGAACTTGGACATGCGATGCATTATTATTATGCAATTAAAAATCAATCTTATCAAGATTATGGATATTCTATCTTTGTTGCAGAAGTAGCTAGTCAAGTAAATCAAATTTTACTTAGTAAATATTTAATTCAAAAAACGAATGATGTGGATGAAAAAAAATATTTGATTGATGATTTAATTAAAGATTTTAAAGCAACTATTTATCGTCAAACAATGTTTGCTGAATTTGAAAAGTTGATTCATGAAGCAGCTTTAAATGGTGAAGTTTTAACTCATGAATATTTGTGTAATACTTATTATGAGTTAAATAAAGAGTATATGGGCAAGAATATTGTTGTTGATGAATTAATTAAGTATGAATGGGAACGGATTCCTCATTTCTATATGAATTTTTATGTTTATCAATATGCGACTGCTTATGCGGCAGCGATAAAGATTGCTATGGATATATTAAATGGTAAAGATCATGCTCGAGAAAATTATTTGGAATTTTTAAAGTTAGGATGTACTAAAACGCCAATTGATTCCTTGAAAATAGCAGGGGTTGATATGACAAAAGAAGAAACTTTAGAAGATGCTTTTGTTTATTTCAATGATTTGGTTAATGAACTTCTAAAATTATATAAAACAGGAGGTGAATAAAGATGAATAAAAAAGATTATTATG
>JAGHGS010000036.1 GCA_017888105.1 Bacilli bacterium | reverse complement strand
TAATATTACTATTATTTTTCATTAAATCTTCCTTTCATAAAAAAGCCGTAAAAGTTCTTGACTGACTAATATTATACTATTTTTTGTTTCTTTTGTCTACCGTAAGTTTTTGTTGACATATAGTTGACGTGTATTTTTAAAAAACTTTACATAAATGATTTAAAGTTTTATATAATATAGGTGAGGTAATAGATATGGATGAAAAAAAGATAAATGAACAGTTAATTAATTTAAAGAAAAGAAATAATCTAAATAATATGATTATTATTGTCTTATTAATTATTTTACTTATTGTTTGTGCTGTTGCTGTTTATGTTCGTGTTGCTTAATCTTCTAAGTAAGTTTTGCTTTTATGAGGTTCATCAAATAATAGTCCCTCATAATTTTTTTGCCTTAATACTTCATATACACCAATTGCAACACTGTTAGAAAGATTTAAGGCTCTTACATTTGAAGTCATGGGAATACGATAACAACGATCTAAATATGGTTTTAGTATTTCTTTGGGAATACCTGTACTTTCTTTTCCAAATATTAGGTAAATGTTGTCTTTTATATCTTTAAAATTAACCGTTGTATGGGGTTTATGACCATATCTAGTAAAAAAGAAATATTCTCCTTTATTTTTAGAGAAGAATTCATCGATATTTTCATATACAAAATAGTTACATTTATCTATGTAATTAACACCACTTCTTTTAATATATTTTTCATCTAAAGAAAATCCTAGAGGTTTAATTAAGTGTAGGGTGGTATTTGTTGCGACACAAGTACGCATAATATTTCCTGTATTTCCTGGTATCTCTGGTTCAAATAAAACGACGTTTAACATAATCATTCTTCTTTCTTTCAAAAATTATAAAACATTTCTTCTTATTTGTAAACTTTAAAGTTTTTTTAATTTGTGCTAAAATATTGCTTCTATTTGAGGTGATTTATGAACATTTTAGAATGGAAAGCACGATTAAAGCAATTCCAATGTTATTCTACTATGAAACGTAGTAAAAGCTCTTTAGAAATAGAAAAATTATATTTAGAGTTTTTAAAAGAAGAAATTAAATTAGGTACTAATTATCCTAATTATCAAGATGATTTTGAGGATTATCATTTTGGTAACTGTTATACTTATGCTTTGGGTTTACCTAGTTTTAAATCTTTTATTGAGCAATTTACGCATCTGGTGGCTGATGATATTTTTCCTTTTAATATTGGGTTTATGGTAAGAGCTCAATATTATGAAAATAGAGAATTGGAGAAATTATTACAAAATTTTTATTTAGATTGTGATGCTTTGGGTATTCAAGTTTATGAAACTCATCATCTTGAACAGAATACTCATGGCGGTTATAAAATTGCCTTTTATGTTTCTTATTGTCGGGGTACTATTAATGATTTTCATTTTATTCGGCAAAATAGAGATGGGGTATGGTCTCATAAAATGGGGTATTTTAGTGATCCACAATTAACCTTTTTTGCACCAATTTTAGAAAATCACTATGAACACGTTAAAACATTTGAAATTGTTAAACCAGTTATCTTGGAACGGAAGAAGTAAATACTTGCTTCTTTTTCTTTTTTCTTTTATAATATTTTTAGAATAGGGTGGTATTATGACAACAATTTATTTAATTAATAATAGCTTAACTATGAATAATTTATCTTTTCCAGATAAGGAATCTTTGGAACAAAAACGAGAGAAAAGAATTCTTAGTATTGAAGGAGAGGAAGAAAGCAGAAGACTTGCAAATAATAAGGATTTACAAAATGTTCAAGAAATTTATTCTTCTTCTTATGTTATGAGTATTGCAACGGCTAAATATTTGGCAAGAAAATTAGAAGAAGAAATTCAAATTGTTTCTGAAATTGGCGAAAGGGTTTTAGGAAATCTTGGCGATAAGAGAATACGAATGGTAAATGAACTTCAAGAAAATGATTTTGATTATAAACTTTCGGGTGGAGAATCTTTAAATGAAGTAAAAAGACGAATGGTTCGTTTTCTTTCCTCTCTTTTAGAGAAACATTGTGATAAAACCATTGCTTTATTTACGCATAATGTTGCAATTACTTGTTTACTTAGTAATTGGTGTACAAAAGGGTTTAATTTGGATAACCGACTTATTTTAAATTATCAAGATGAAGCGATTATTGATGGCGCTTGGGATGGTATTAATATTATTGAACTTATTTTTGATGGTAAAGAATTAGTTTCTATTAAAAGAAAAAAATAGATTTCTCTATTTTTCATTTTCTTCCGTGTCAATTGTTTTCCATTCGGTTGTACCGCAAGTTGTACATACAAATGGAACTAATACTTTTAATCCTTTTGGTTTTTCATATTTTTCTTCTAAAGAAACACATAATAATCCAGTGTCTTTATCAATATAAGCACGACCTTGGACTGTTGTTTCTTCACATTTGTTACATCCTGGCTTTTTCATTTTGACCTCCTTAACTTTATTATTTACCAATTTTGTGTTAAAATACTAGCTAAGAGGTGAAATTATGAAAAATCAAGAATATTTTGCTTATGACGTTCATTTGGATAGTAATAAAAATCTTGTTATTGCTAAATATCGTTTTTATGATGAGTGTGGAGTAAATTCTTATGGTAAAAATTGTACTTATCGTGAATATGAATTTTTGGATGTTGAAATACCAACAGATATTGAAGCTCGTATACAAGAATTATCAATAGAAGGTTATTTACCAATTAATCGTTTTCAAGATTGTTCTTTTGATGCTTTTTCAAAAAGTCCTTTGATTAACGCTAAAATGATGCTTTTAAAGTTTCATTGCAAAGAACTTGAAAAAGTATATGTTGTTGGAGATGAACCGGATCATGATATTTTAACTTATGTTACTTATATTAATATGATAAATGGTCAAATTTCATTTATGAAAGTAAATAATTATGGCTTTTATACGGAGTATAAAATTAGGGAACTAGAATATTATGGTTATATTCCGATGGAAAATAGTTTTTATGTATCATATAAAAATCAAAAAGATTCTAATATGAAGAGATAGGAAATTACACATCTAGAAGTGATACAATAAATGTAGACAGTCTAGAAAAGACACAGTCTACTTTTTTTGTTATTATGAAGAAAAAGGTTCGATGGTTTAATACCAAATACTGGTAAAGCATCTACTCACCATAAAAATATGGGATTGTATTTAAGAAAACCTCAATCAAGGGAAGAAGAATTAGAAATAGAATTACAAAATAAGTAAGGGAACGACTTTCTATTCATTTACAGCAGAAAAAAACGAACCGTGAGGTTCGGTGAATTAATGTAAGTTAATTCTTATGTTCTTTGAATAAGTCTTTTTCTTTTTTATAATTTGTTATAGCGGAATTATCTTTGATTAAACTGGTAATTGATAAACCTTTATTTAAATGGTCTATAATTTTGGCTAAATATTCCGAACAATCTGCGGTATTCATCCATGGTTTATTTAATATTTCTTTAGGAATATAAGTTAAATTCGTAGCATAAATTGCATCAAATATTTTATTTTTATAAGCTTCATCTAGTTTTTCATATCCATTTGTAAAGAGGGCAAAAGTTGTGAAAAAGAATATTTTTTTGGCTTTTCTTCTTTTTAGTTCTTCGGCGACATCAATCATAGAACCGCCACTTGCTAACATGTCATCTACAATGATAATTGTTTTTCCTTCGACATCTTTTCCTAAATATTCATGAGCTACGATTGGATTATGGCCATTTACTACTTTTGATATATCTCTTCTTTTATAAAACATTCCAACATCGACTCTTAAAATATCTGCTAGGAATCTGGCTCTATCCATAGCTCCAGTATCTGGACTAATTACTAAAGTGTTTTCAGGGATAAATTCTTCATTTTTTAAGAATGCTTTTAGCATATCATTGGTTGGGAAAAAATTATCAAAGGGTAGGGTGGGAATCGCATTTTGAACATTGGGATCATGGGCATCAAAAGTTACAATTCCATCAATTCCTAAATTTTTTAATTCTTGTAGTGCTAAAGCACAATCTAGGGATTCTCTTGATTTTCTTCGATGTTGACGAGAAGCATATAAAAAAGGCATTACAACTCTTATACTTTTAGCGTGTCCCATAATGGCTGATATTACTCTTTTAATATCTTGGAAATGTTCATCGGGACTCATATTATGAGTTATTCCATACATATTATAGGTTATATTATAATTATGAGTATCGCTTAAAATATAAACGTCTTTGCCTCTTATTGTTTCTAGTATTGTTACTTTTCCTTCACCGTCATTAAATCTGGTGATGTCAGCTGGTATCAAGTAATTATTTTCTGTTTTTCTGATTTTTTTGATTTCTTTGTTTACTTTTAAACCTAATTCTTTGCAATTGTCCATGACAATTAAACATAAATCTTCACTATTTTTCATAAAAACTCCTTTATCATAAATATTGTAACATATTTGATAAGGATAATCTATAACGTTAATTTAAAAATTCAATTTCACAAGTAGCTAATCTTTTGTATAGCTTTAAATCTCTTTTTCTTTTTATACCTGTAAATAAAATGTCATATACCATTTCCCATATAACAACCCATCCAGCGATTAAAAATAATTCACTTAAAAATAGAGTGAGTTGTTCTGATATGATGATTAAGATGATTCCAAGTAAGAGAAGAATTAAGCGAAAATAATCGTCGTATCGATCTATTTTTTTTAATTGTGCGACTTTCTTTTGATAATGGTTGTGAATTAATGATTTTATGTTTTCTTTTTCTATTTTTGAGTTACTATGAATGTTTAAAATGATTCTTTCTTTTGGTAAAATGTGTTTAGAAGCGGTTACTATGTAATTGTCTAGTTCATCATTTAGAATATTTTCATTAAATTTGTTTTTTGCTTCTTCTAGGCTTTCTAATTTAATATTTACTTTTTCCATAAATCCTCCATTTTTATTATGGCACGAATTTTAAAAAAAGAAAGTTTTTTTACTTTCTTTTAGAGAATTCTTTTTCTGGTTTGAGGTGTATCTTCTTTTTTTAGTTCTTGATTGTTGTTGTATAAAGATAAAAAGAGGTCATTTGGTAAATGGCGTAGTAATTCATTTAAATTCTCTTTTTCTAACATACTTAAAAGCATTATTATTTCTTCTTTTGTTAAACTTGCTTTTAAGGTATCACAGTATTTTTCTAATTCTTTTTGATATAATGGGGTATCTTTTAGTTCGAAGAAAAAAGTACTAAAAATATTTTTTAACATTGTATTTATTTCTTGTTCTTTCTCTTTACAAAAGTGATATTCTAAATTTAAAGAGATTAGTCCACAACTTATTCCTTTCATATTTTGTTCTGTTAGATTTACTTGAAAGGTTACACTGATGTTATCTTGGATGTAACGAATTGAACGTATTACATCATGGTCTTTTAAAATGAAGGAGATTAAATTGATGATTAAGCTTGGACATACATATCCGTTTGCAATTAATTCTTCTGATGTGCCTTTTCTTAAAGTTTCTGTTCCTTTTAAGAAATAGATTTGAGTCATTTGTTTGTTATTTTCTTCAAAAAAATTAAAGCAAATATCTAGAGTAGGAGTAGGATAATTTGTTAAAATATCTAGTCTATCACCTACAATAGGATAATAACTTACAATAATTTTTTTAATAAATTCTATTATTTCTTTTTCATCATTAATTCTTGTTTGTGTACTTTCTATTTTTTTCATATTAAACCACCTGTAAGTGTATTTTAACATAATTTTAACAATAAAAAAACACTTAATTAAGTGTTAGCAAACAATTATGGTGGAGTAGAGGAGAATCGAACTCCTGTCCAATATATCCTATCATAAAACATCTACAAGTTTAGCTTGATTTATCAGTCAAGTTATAACTGGCTCAAGACCAACCGACTATAACTTCAAGTTTAGTTAAAATTCATTTATTTATCCTAAACAAATAAATAAGTATATCTTATATTTATGAACCCCTCATAATCCTATAAGCAAAATTAAGAGAAGCTTGCTATTCCTATCTATTAATTAATTAGGCAAATGCATAAGCATTTGAAGCAAAAGAACTTTCATTCTTGTCATTTAATTTTAATTTTAGACGTAAGGTGTCACTCCCACTTGCCGTCCTATGTAGTAATATATGTCGATACCATTGCTACCCCAGGTGCTAGTATTATAGCATAAAATAATAAAAAAATGAAGTATTTTCTACTTCATTAAGGCAATTGCTAAGATAATACCAATGTTTAGTACTCCGTAAAGAACAATTGCTATATTAATAAATGCAGCTTTGGATGAACGTACTGGAATTTCTTCTTCTGGTATTGTTGCTGGAACATTTTTATTTTTAAGTTCTAGAATCATACCTTTTCCTTTGGAATCACCAATTTTT
>JAGHGS010000035.1 GCA_017888105.1 Bacilli bacterium | reverse complement strand
GCCACAACCTGATCATATTCCATTCTCTTCGGTCCAATAATGGCAATGGTTCCTTCTTCTCCTCCCAAAGAATAATTCGTTTTAACAACCGTAAAATTATCATCAAAATTTGACTCACTTCCAATATAAATACTAATATCACGATTATCATTTTTCTCAATTTTTCTTACTTGTTCCTCATCTTCTAATTTAGAAATAAGTCTTTTAATCTCGGAAGGTTCACTATATTCCGGTTGGTTTAACATTTTAGATTTACCTACAACGTGGATGTTTTCATTGTTACTGATAAAATCATGAAACGCATCATAAAATATTCCATAAACCGCTTCATATTGTTCTACTTGTTTTGAAATAATTGGTTTCACATCATATTCAAGTCTTTCACCTACCATAGATATTGGAGTACCAACAAGCATTTTATTAATAATCTCACTAATTTTTACTACTTCAATCATATTAATATCTGGTGAAATATTAAATTGTTTGTTTTTAACAATTCCTTTATCGGTACAAACAAGTGCTACCAATTTTTCTTCATCAAGTGGAATAATATTAATTTGTCTTAAAACATTTTCATCGCTCTCTTTTCCTAGAGAAATACTAGTATAATTCGTAATATCACTAATAATTTCTAGGCACTTTGTAATCGCATCACTAACAGTCAAATTTTTATTAGAGAATAATGTTTGAAGTTTAAGCATATCTTCTCCACTTAACTCTTTCGGTTCCATTAAATGCTCCACATAATAACGATATCCCACTTCACTTGGAATTCGTCCACTAGAAATATGATTTTTTTCTAAATATCCCATTTTCTCTAAGATAGCCATCTCATTTCGAATGGTTGCACTCGAACAATGAAACTTATCACATAAATGTTTCGAACCAATTGGTTTTACTTCTTTAATATAACATTCCACGATTTCTTTCAGTAAGCTTTTTTGTCTTTCATCCACATCTACCACCTACTTTAGCACCCATTACCTTTAAGTGCTAATATCATTATAATATTATGCTTAGCACTTGTCAATATATAACTGCTAATTTTTTAAAATTTTACTAATTATATTGATTTCATTTATAAAAATGATCAATTTCTCCAGATAAACAAAGCATTTTGAACATTGAAATAAATCAAATTAGCAATTTGCTTTTTTCTAATTTCTTTGATATAGTTCACTCAAGAAAGGAAAACATGATGCAGCCAAATAACGAAAGTCTTATGCACGACCTACTATTTAAAGAAACAGTAGATTCATTCATTGTCAAAGTAGTGCAAATTGACAAAGCAAGAGAGTTCGAGTATACTAAAAACGGAATGGAACAATGGCTACAATTTATTGCAGCTAAAAATAGTGAAGAGCGATCTTATGTAGCTAAAGGAGATGAATTACTTATGGAACTGAATGAATGGATTAATAAGTACTGAAGAAACACAAGAAAAATTAAATAAGTGGGATATCCAGATTGCTACAAATAAAGGAATGGAACAAGAAAAAATAAATATAACCAAAAATCTTTTAAATACGGAATTATCACTTCAAGAAATAAGCAAAGCAACTGGATTAACCATAGAAGAAATCGAAAAATTAAAGGGAGAAAAATAATTCTTTCTTTTTTTGTTTTTCATAAAAAATCATTTATTCCATAATATTTTAATATGAATATAGGAGTTAAATTACAAAGAGTAAGAGAAGAAAATTTTATTTGGGTAGTATATTTTTTCATTATTATCGCTGCTCTCCTTTCAAATGCTTATGAAAAATATTTTTTAGAAACAGGAGATTATCGAAAAGAAAAAATATTTAGAACTCTAAATATCACTATTTTTTCGGTTGCTTTCTTTATCTATTTATATTTTGTTATCATCAGTTATGAAAATGTTCAAGAATTAAGAGAAACAAGCACAAAAAAAGAAGTAATCAGTGCCCATATGGCACTAATTGCTTCACTTTTATTCCTAGTCGCTGGTGGGATTGCTCTGTATGCTGAAATTAATAGAGAAAATCCCGACACCGATATTGGGGTTGTCTAAGTAAGACTGCGATAAGCATGACCAGAATCCAAAGTCCGATCTTTCAAACTAGCAAGTTCTCCTACACTTACCACTTGATACCCTTCTAGATAAAGTTTTGGAAGTAATATTTCCAATGCTTCCAAACTAGTCGCATAAAGTTCATGCATTAAAATAATAGAACCATCGCTTACATTTTCCATAACATGATTAACAATTTTCTCTGCATCACGATATCGCCAATCTTCCGGATCAATATTCCATAAAATAAGAGGATAATCCACATTATCTAAATTCGTATTATTATATGCTCCATACGGAGGTCTTACATACTTAATATGATCTCCCGTAATTTGATAAAACAAATCATCGGTCTTTTTTATACTTTCATCAACCAAAGAAGCATCACTTTTCTTCATATTAATATGATTATAAGTATGGCTTGCAACTTCATTTCCAGACTGATAAGTATCAAATACACATTTCTGACAACTGTTCATCATTGTTCCAACCATAAAGAATGTCGCATGAGCTTTATTTTTTGCTAAAACTTCTAAAAATTTGGCATTATAAGTACTACTAGGTCCATCATCAAAAGTAATAGCAACCGTCTTTTTATCTTTACTATATTGATATCCATCTTCATTGATATATTCAGTATCAAGCAAATGCGTAAAATCTAAAAAGTCATGAACTTCATTATAATTAATCGTTAAAAATACCGTTTCTTTATAATCATATTCATAAGTATAACCATAATAATAAACAATCATTTCATTACTCTTAATAACATAAACTTTTTCTCCATCGCTATTTAAAATACCATTTACAATAAATTCTGGATATTTTAATCGAAGCAATTCTTCTTCTTTTGCCAAAAAATCTTTCATCTTATCTTTTTTAATAATATCTTTTAATTCTAATTCTTCTCCTGTTATCGTATCAATAATATAAGACTTATATCTTTCATCCCCTTGAAAAACTAAGCTTGTAAATTCAGGTATATCCGTACTTTCATATACTAATTCCGTATTTTCACTCTTAATTTCTTCAATTATTTTTTCTACATTCACACTAGTAGTACTAGGTACAGACTCTTTCTTTTCCTCAACACTATCCATAGTAAGTCCTTTTATTAAAAAGAAAGTTGCTAAGATAAATAAGAGAACAATTAGAACTATAAAAATGACTTTAAATACTTTATACTTCACTCTAATCACTACCTATATTTATTATAGCAACTTTTAAATATTTTTTACATCCTTTTTCATAAATGTTACATAAGCTATACATAACATTACAAATAAATAACCCAAAATAACCAAAACAGAAGTTCCAATCGATACTCCAAAAGGAGAACTAGAACCCGTTACCAAATAACTAAAATCCCAGTAAAGAGAGACAAATAAATGAAAAACTGGTAAATCGTAAACAAGTGCTAAATTAGAAACCACATTAGCAAGCAAATAGAAAAGAAAACTAACCGTTATCGCTGCAGATGTAGAAGCACTAATCGTACTAATCATAAAAGCAAGTACTCCAATAACAAGATACATAGGTAAACCACTAAGAAGCAATAAAAATAAATAACCCAAAACAGAATAAGTCTGAAGCATTCCATTTTCGTATAAAACAATCGGAATGGATAAAGATTGAAAATCCAAAATAAATCCTCCAATAAGAATTTCAATAAGACTCATAAAAATCATAATAAGAGGAATAAAGAGAAGAACAACAAATAATTTCGAAGTTAAAATAGTTCTTCTTTTAAATGGTTTAGTAAGCAAACCTTTAATCGTTCCTCTTTGATACTCCTCACTAACAATCGAACCAGCTACCATAATCACATAAATCAAAATAAACAATCCAAACTCTCCGGAAAAGTTTGTTAAAACAGCTCTTAAAGTATGTTCATTTAAAATATCCTGTTCGGTATCAATCACATACTCATGAATACTCATTTCTTCTTCTAAAAATGAAAGTCGATCCTTCTCTTCACTAGTTAATTCTTCATCATAAAGCAAATTAACATATTCCACCATATTCTCCTCTAAAAACTCTAAAGAATTATGTAGAAAATGATCGGTATCATACGAAACATTATGTTCTTTTCGGTAATTAGCAAGCTCTAAAAGACGATGATATCGTTCTTGAACGATTCCTTCCGTCTCCTCTACTCGATTCTCTAAATAAGAAATTCTTTCTTCCAAAAAATATTGCCAATCACTAGAAGCAACATAATGAATCAATTCATCTAAATGATTTTTTGTTTCCACATATAAATCTTGATCTTTTAATATGTATTCGCTTTCATACATTTCATAAATCGTAGAATATAAAAAATGATCAATTAAATATTCCTGAACATTCGAAGAATATTGATCCTTTAATTGTTCTTTCTCAATCAATGCTAAATTTTCAACATACATCAAAAGTTCATCATCTTGATCTAAATGAAAACCTGCATTTTCTTCTTTTAATTCATCAATGGATATTTCTTCTGTTTCAACTACTTCAAGTGGTGTTTTATAAACAATATTTGTTAAAATACAAAATAAAATAAAAATAAAAGTAACAACATAAAAACTCTTCTTTTTAATTAATTTAACAACTTCATTATACATTAACCGAATCATGTTTATCACCTCTAGCTTTCTTAATAAAAGCTTCTTCTAAAGTCATATTAAGCTTCGTTACTTCATAAATAAGCACATCATGAAGAGCCAATTCTTTAATAAATAGCGCAATCTCACTTTCATCTTTTACTACTTCAATATGATTTTTATCAACAATCTTATCATATTCCAAAAGAAAATCTTGACACTTTTTACTATCATCGACTTTTAATACATATTTATTTTCATCCATTTCTTTTATTTCTTGAATACTTGCTTCCTCCAATATTTTTCCCTCAGAAAGAATACAAACTCGATTACAAAAGCTTTCTAGTTCACTTAAATTATGACTAGATATCAAAATAGCTACTCCACTTTT
>JAGHGS010000034.1 GCA_017888105.1 Bacilli bacterium | reverse complement strand
TAGATTTTTATTATCTATAGATTTTGAAAAAGAAATAGAAAACGTATTTAAGTTACTAAATACAGATGATATTGTAAAATTGCTAGAAAAAAACACATGATTTAAATTTTCATGCGTTTATCCTGGCCTATAACTTTTTATTAATTAAAATTTACTACTACAATGTCATATATTTGTAAAATTATTACACTTAAATGTAATAGCTTTTATTTCTTTATAATTATTACATTTTATCGCAATTTATTTTCCACAACATTTGTTATACTATTTATTTTATCACTACTTTAATCTATTTCATTATTATCTTCATTAACTTGTTTTTGCAATAATTCTAAATCCTTAATGTTTCTATTATCTTTTAACACTTTCATTTGCCTTCTTGCAGAATTATTAAGTCTAACTAATCTTTCATTTTGTGGTACTCCCGCTTCTACTAATTCAGCATTTGTATTTTCCAAGTTATTTAATATTACTAAATGAAGTAAATCTGTATAGTCCCTAATGTTTCCATTTTTAGCAAGTTCTGAATTTTCTTCTCTCCATTCTTTTGCTGTCATACCAAATAATGCCACATTTAAAACATCAGCTTCTTCAGCATAAACATGCTTTTTTTGAGCTTCTGTAAGTGTTGGAACGATATAAGTCTTAATGGCATCTGTATGAACTACATAATTTAACTTTGCTAATATTCTGTTAGCTTGCCAATCTATCTTTTCTTGATATGCTTCATTTGCTTTTAATCTTTCAAATTCAGTTATTAAATATAATTTAAACTCCGGAGATAGCCAACTAGCAAATTTGGGAAGTAATATCCGGATGAGCATAAGTTCCTATGCTATATCTTCCGCCTTTTGAAATAATACCTATGGCGTTAGTTCTTTTTATCCATTGTGTTGGTGACATGGCAAATGAGTTTCTACCATACTCAGTTTTAATTTGGTCGAATTCGACCAAATTAAAATCTTGGTTATGGATTTCTTCCCACAAACCAATATAATCTATAGTATTAATTTTTCTTAACCAGTTCTTTACTGTAAAAGATGGTTCACTTGAATTTTGATACCTTGCTAAGTCTGTTAACGAAATATAATTAACGTTTCCTACTCTTAATATTCCTACGGTTTTTTCTTTAACGACTATTTCTGTTGTTACTAAATCTTTTTTTAATTATTATTCCCTCCGTTCTATTAAATTAAAAAGTACGAGCAAATTAAATTCTTGTTCACACCTTCATTTGCCATTATAGCATCTATTTACTATAATGTGATATGTACTTGGTATTGTCTCACATAAACCTAAAAAATATAATGCTGTATCATAAGAAAAAATAGCCTTTATTTCATAAATTAAATTGAAATGTTCATCTCCCCATGTATTTTGTAAAACCTATACTCCTCTTCTTACTCTTTCAATTTTTCCAGATTTAACTAATCTTGTTAAATAATACACTATTGATACCTTGTTTAAAAGCTTCTTTTTGATGTAATTATTCCATCATTTGCTTTCATTAAATTTAAAATTTGTTCTTCTTTATTCATAATGTATGTTCCTTTTAACATATATTACAACACATTTGTATGTTGAAAGGAACAAAAGACCCTTGGATTATCGTTACGAATGGTAATCCCAAAAGAGCGGTCAAAGATTATGCTTATCGTTTTGGTGCCATTGAAACTGTTTTTAAATCTCAAAAATCAAATGGTTTTTATTTAGAAAATACTTGTAATGCATCTATAGAATATTTTACTTCAATGTATACCATTGCTTGTTTTGCTCAAACTTACATGACTATTCTAGGGGCTGATTTTGCCAAAAACAGGCGATGTTATAAAAATATAAAAATAACAACTCACAAGAAAAGAAATGGCAAGAAAGTTAGAACTATGTCTTTATTTAATACTGGTTTAACTTTATTTCATCTTGCTTATATGTCATTAAAATATATTAGAATTCCCTTTAGTTTTAAACTTTATGATGTATGACTTTACATAACTCTATTACATTCAAAAAGTACAACTTACGTTGTACCATTTTGACGTGTAATAAATATATAATTTTTGAATAAAGAAATAGAAATTTTAATTTTTGATATACATTTAACTGTTTTGATATACCATTAACTTAAAATCGTACATTTTGGGGCAAACTTTTTATATCAATTTACCTCGGTTTCACCTAGCTTTTTTCAAAACTGTCCGTTAATCAGAAATGACATACTTACTACCGGATAGTTTTTGAATCACAATTAAAAAGGTATAAACTTCATGTCTATACCCTTTGTTTTTCTATGGTTTATAAAACAACCAATTTTTGCTATTATAAATTTGAACAATAAAAATAGAAAGTTGGTTGTTTTATGTCTAAATCATATAATATTTCTCTTCCTTTTTCAAGTACTTTTGCTAATTTCTTTTCTTCTCTTCATCCCTCTATGAATAAAACTCAACTTAATTTTATTGGCGATTTCTTCTCTGCTTTATTATCTTCTAATTCAGTTAATTTTGAAGATATTGCTTTCTCTTTATTATCTATTTACCCTAATAATCAATTAGAATCTTTATGTAAAAGAATTTCTAATTTCTTAAATAATCCTAATTATTCTTATCATACCCTTTTTGATAAATTAATTATTTATATTTTATCTAATTATAAAGTTAAACATGCCGATAATCGTGTCTACATCTCATTTGACCATATGTTTGTAAAGGATAAGTATACTACTTTTATGCTAAGTATTAAAATTGGTAAACAAGGATTTCCTCTTTATTTTAAATTATATGATGGTAAATCTAAAACTAATTCTAACCATGGTGATGCTTTTAAAATTTCTAATATTAAAGAAAGCTTACTATATGTTCATAATTTATTAAAATCTATTGATCCCTTGATTAACATTGTTTGGCTCGCTGATCGTTGGTTTGGTAATTTATTTCCTCTTTTTAACTTTATTGATAAAGAACTTCATGATTCTTTTGTCTTTCGTTGTAAAGATAATTTTAAAGTATTATATCACTTTAAAAAGGAAGGTCATAAAATTTGGTGTTCTATTCATGATTTACCTAGCTTCATTTATAAATCTAACTTTTTTGAAGATTTAGAATTTACCTTTAAAAAATATAAATATAATCTTACTATTTGCAAAAGTGATAATCATAAAGAACGTTGGTTTTTAATTTCTAATATTAATCCAAAAGATGCTAAAAAATTTTATGCTTATCGTTTTGGTGGCATTGAAACCATTTTCAAAAACCAAAAATCAAATGGTTTTGACATTGAAAGAACCGGAATGACGAAACTTCATGGATTTGAAAACATGTATTCTTTTATTTGTATGGCTACTTGTTATTATATTTGTTTAGGTACTGATGTTACTAAAAATTCTAATTGTTATAAAAAATTAGGATTTCGGATAGTTAGGAATATTAAAGATTATACCGTTAGGGTAGTATCTTTATTTAAAACCGGATTAAGACTATTTCAATTAACTTTAAAATCCACAAAATATTACCGATTGCCTTTTACTTTTAAATTATATGATATATGACTTTATTTAACTTATTACAATTTAAAAGCACAACCAAAGTTGTGCCCTTTTGCGTGTAATAAATTAAATTCTTTTGAATAAATTTGTGAATAATTTAACTATGCTTCATAAATATATCATATTTTTACCATAGTTTATTCTAAAAATGAAAGAGTTGGACGCATATTTTATATCAAATTTCCTCGATTCCACCTAGCTTTATCAAAAACTATCCGGTACTAAGAAATGACATATGGATTACTACTTGTTCCTGTCCCTGTACTTATTTGTACATCAGCTTTCAGATTTATGACTGGGCGCACACCCCACGCGGCCCAACCCACGCCCGTACCGCTGAGGCCGTTAGTCGAACTCACAAGGAACACGCCAGCATTACCGCCGCCATACCAGTACGGAGACATGGTCCAGTAGGTTTGACCCGTATATAGGTAATAACTACTATTGCTACTTCCGTATACTCCTCCAGCATATGCTACTTCATCTGCTGTGATGAGTCCGATTGGGTATTGTAATGCTTTATTTCCTTTATTACTTGAAGATACTGTGAACAAATCACTACTATTTGTGCATTTGAAACTTGGTGTTTTATTTGTATATAGTCTATTATATGCTGGATAGTAGGTTGTACTTGTTCCTGTTCCACTTCCACTATATGGTGTTCTATCATTACAGAATCCTGCATTCATATCTATATCATCTGCATAACTTGATAGATTACTACTATACCAATTATTTAGTACTCCTAGTATTGTACTATTTGTTCCTGTTCCATGGACATTATTGGTTGTGTATTTAAATCCTACGTATGCATTATTATTATACGAACTATTGAATGCACTGGTTGAAATCTGTGTTCCACTTCCTGTTTGACTATTACTTGTTCCATTATAGATGAGTCTTATTGTTCCATCTCCATTGATGCGTATTATCCGCCAGTAGAATCCTGCCCATCGCACCCAGTTATCACTTGGGTTTCCTGCAAAGTAGTATGTTGTTCCATCATCATCTTCTGCTGTATAAACTGTATTTGTTGTTTCTTCTGTCATGGTTGTACTAAAGTCTGTTCTTGTACTTTGATTATATCCTTTTATTACTTCGGCTAAATATGTTGGTGCTATTTCTAATGGATTTGAACATATTACTTTACTTGTTCCATTTAATCTTGTACATACTATTTGATTATTTTCATTACTTTGTAGTTCTACTGTGTAACTATTATTTTGGATTGAAGCTGTTGTGGTTGGTGTACATATATTGTCTGTTGTAGTACAGTATGTTGCACTTGTTACATTACTTGTTAAGTTTGATGTTAGAGTTTTATCATTTAATTCGAAGGTTGCTTCTTGAGTGTCTATTACTTGAAATTCTGGATTGGCTATAACATTTATTTTTGATTGATATACTTTATTTGCTGCTACTTCTACTGTGGCATTATAATCTAACCATAGTTTTAAATGATATGTTTTTGTTTCACTTGCTTTTAATGTTCCAGTATATAAATTGTATGCTTCATAAGCACCATCTATTTCCGGTGTTACACTGGTATTATCACTAAGTATTGATATTACATTTCCTACTGTATCACTTGATAGTGATACTTTAATATAATCTGCACTAAGAGAGTTTGATACTTGATTTAAACTTTCTAAATTAATCTCATAGTTAGCATCCGTATTACAGGTATTTGTAATAGTAAAATCATAACTAGTTGTATCTAATCCTTCGATATCTGTGACAGGATAGATATTGTTTAAATTTATTGATGCTGATGCATCAGTAAGTGATATGTTTAAACAACCACTAGTGAATGTATTTGCTGTTTCCTGTGTTCCACCTGTTGAGAAAAACGCATAAGTTATTCCTATTACTCCTATTAAAACAACTGCAATTCCCCCGACTAATAATGATATTTTTGTACTTTTTTTCATACCTATCTTCCTTTGCACTAACCATTCTATAATAAATAAAATATTTTTTCATTAGCTTCGACAAAACTTGTCAAAACATTACAAAATTATCATATACTTTATCATTACAATATTACTATACAATAATCATGAAGAAAAATCAATAATTTTGTTACAGTTTTCGTACTTCTATGTGGCTATTCAGTAAAAATGTCCCAAAAAATTAATTAGTTATTCAATGAAAATGTCCCAAAATAGACAAGTAAGAACTACTTGTCTATTTTTTAGTGTTTTTCAATGAAAATGTCCTATAATTTTTATTGGAAATGGAGGTGAATAACAAATGATTAATTTAAAGAAAAAAGAACGAGAAAAATTTGATATTATTGAAAAGATTATTCAAGGTAAAATAACTAAAAAAGAAGCTTCTTTACAATTATGTCTTACAATTCGTCAGATTAATAGGTTAATTATAAAATACCATCAAGAAGGCGAAAAAGGCTTTATTCATAAAAATTCAGGGAAAATAAGTAATAAAAAAATATCTGAAGAAGTTTCAGATAAAATTATATCTATTTATTTAAGTGAATATTCTGATTATAATTTTTCTCACTTTTATGATGAGGTTGGTGATACATTAAATGCTTCTTTGTCCACAGTATTTAGAGTATTAACAGAAGCAGAAATTATATCACCAGAAGCTCAACATAAAACAGTTAGATTGTACAACGAAATGATGAAAAAATCAATTGAAGAAGGAGTTGCTACTGAAGAACAATTAGAATTATACGAAGAAAGACAAATTTTAGAGGGGCAAAAGTATACTAGGAAATCAACCTTACGTTATGGCTTTGGGGAAGAAATTCAAATGGATGCTTCTTTTTATATGTGGTTTGGTATGATTGTTACAGCCTTACATCTAGCAGTAGATAAAGCTACAAAAAAAGTATTATATGGATGGTTTGATTATCAAGAAACATCAAGGGCATATTATATTTTATTAATGAATATTATTTTGATTTATGGAATTCCAAAAAAGATTAAAACAGATAAGCGAAGTACTTTTTCTACAAATAAGATAAATAAAGTAAATATGACACAATTTGAGAGAATATGTCATGATTTAGGTATTGAATTATTTTCAAGTAGTGTGGCAGTTTCTAAAGCTAATGTAGAAAGAGAAAATAGAACATTTAAAGGAAGATTAAAGGCTGAGTTAAGACATGCAGGAATTACAACAATAGAAGAAGCAAATCAATATTTAAATGAAATATTTATTCCTAAAATGAATGAAAAGTTTTCTTATAAAATTAATGAAAGTAAGAGTAAAATGAGAGAAAACACTTATACAAAAGAAGAATTAAATTTAATTATTTCTGAAAAAGAAGAAAGAAGTTTAGATAATGCTTCTTCTTTAAAGTATAAAGAAGATTATTATGTTTTAGCAGATTTAAAAACAGGAGAAATAG
>JAGHGS010000033.1 GCA_017888105.1 Bacilli bacterium | reverse complement strand
TTGATTCAACCGATTTAAAAGAAACAAAAGAATATGCTGGCGATATTGTTGATGCATCAAAACAACTGCTTGAAATTGTAAATGGTATTCTTGATATCTCTAAAATTGAAGCAAATAAAGTTGAAATTATACCTAAAAACTACCATCCGAGAGAAGTATTTGATGGATTAAGAAAATTAGTATTACCACGTATTAAAGAAAAACCAATTGAATTTAAAATGGTATTCTCACCAGATTTACCTGGAATATTACGTGGTGATGTATCTAAAGTAAAACAGGTCATATTAAATATTCTAACCAATGCCGCAAAATATACTGATAAAGGTGAAATTATTTTCAATGTAAATTGCATTAATCGTTTAGATAGCAAAACTTGTTTAATGTACATTTCTGTAAAAGATACTGGACGGGGAATTAAAAAAGAAAAATTAGAAACAATTTTTGGAAAATTTGAACGAATTGATGAAGACAAAAACACAACTACAGAAGGAACAGGATTAGGGCTTGCCATCACCAAAGGACTTGTCGATTTAATGGGTGGAAGAATTACTGTATTCTCAAAATATGGAGAAGGATCAACCTTCCGCATTTATTTAGAACAAGAAATTATAAGTATGGAAGTTCCTGAATCAAATGAACATGAAGAAGAAGAAATTAATTATATTCAATATAATGACAAAAAAATATTAATCGTCGATGATTCTAAAATCAATTTAAAAGTTGCTCAAACATTAATGAAACCTTACAGCTTTGAAATTGATACGGCAATCAACGGCGAAGAAGCTCTAGAGAAAGTTAATAACAAAAAATATGATTTAATATTTATGGATATAATGATGCCAAAAATGAATGGTGTTGAAACTCTTTACAAATTAAGAGAACATGAAGATTTTTCAACTCCAGTTGTTGCTTTAACCGCTGATGCGATTGAAGGAACCGATGAAAAATATTTAAGTGTTGGGTTTAATAGTTATCTATCAAAGCCAATTGATAGAAAACTACTAAATAAAGTTATTAATAAGTATTTGGGAGGTAAATAGTGTATGGAAAAAGTAGACTTATTAGTGAACAATGATGTAGATGTACATGCTAGTTTAGAATTTTGGGGAGATATGGATTCTTATAATGAAAATTTATTAGAATTTAAAGATTCTTTAAAAGAAAAATTAAGTAATTTAGAATTTTATAAGAATACCAAAGATTGTGCAAATTATGCGATCATCGCTCATAGTATGAAAAGTGAAGCCAAATATTTAGGTTTTACGAAAGAAGCAGAAGTTTTCTTAGCTCACGAATTAAAAGGAAAAGAAAATGATATTAATTTTATTGAAAACAACTATCAAAATTTAGTTGACACAGTAAACAAAATCATGAATCTTTTAGATAAATATTTTAATGATGATTCAAAAAAAGTAATATTAATAGCAGATGATTCCAATATTATTTTAAATTTTCTAGAAAAAAGCATCCACAACGAATTTAGTATTCTAAAAGCTAAAAATGGAAATGAAGCAATTGAAATAATTAAAAACAATAATTTATATGCCATTCTTTTAGATCTAAATATGCCAAGTTTAAATGGTTTTGAAGTTCTTGAATATTTAAAAGAACAAAATTTAATGGATAAAATCCCCGTTATCATAATAACTGGCGATGATAGCGAGGAAGCAATTAAAAAATCATTCAACTATGGAGTATTAGACGTTCTAAATAAACCATTTACAGAAGATAATATAAAAAGAATACTAACATCTATTAATAATTTTTATGAAAGAGACAATATATGAAAAAAATTGAATTACATGTTCATTTAGATGGAAGTATAAGACCAACCACAATTAGTGAACTATTAGATATTAGTTTAGAAGAAGCTATCAAACTTTCTACCGTATCTAATAAAACAAATTCATTAAAGGAATATCTAGATAAATTTGATATTCCTTTAAAAATTATGCAAACAAAAGAAAATTTAGTAAGAGTATCAAAAGAACTTGCTGAAGACTTACAAAAAGATAATGTGATTTATGCAGAAATACGTTTTGCTCCAAATAAGCATTTAGAACAAGGACTTACCTTAGATGAAATAATTACTTCCATATTAACAGGATTAAAAGAAGTGCCAATGAAAACTAATTTAATATTATGTATGATGCGTGGTGATTCATTTGCAGAAAATCTAGAAGTTATTAAATATGCCAAAAAATATTTAGGACAAGGAGTTGTTGGAATTGATCTAGCTGGAAATGAAGCTCAATATCCCGTTAATGATTACAAAGAATTATTTGATATAGCCAAAAAAGAAGATATTCCTTTTACCATTCATGCTGGTGAAGCTGATGGCGCTTTAAGCATCATAAATGCGATCAACTTAGGAGCCAAAAGAATTGGGCATGGCGTACATGCGATAGAAAGTGAGGAAGCTCTAAATTTAATCAAAGAAAAAGACATAGCCCTAGAAGTATGCCCCAAAAGTAATTTAGATACCAATATGTATAACAAACTAGATAATCATCCTATCAAAAAACTATTTGATAAAAGAATAAAAGTAACATTAAACACAGACAATAGAACAGTATCAAACATTACTTTAAATGAAACTTATGAAGAATTAAAAGATACTTTTAAATTTACGGATGAAGACTTAATAATCATGAATAAAAATGCTATTGAGTGTGCTTTTATAAGCAAATTAGAAAAACAAGAATTACTAAACGTATTAATAAAGTGATTTAATAAATGCCTCAAATATTAAATCACTGTTTTTATTATTTAAAGATTCAGGATGCCACTCTACACCTAAGAAAAAACGTTTATGCTTATCTTCCACTGCTTCTATTACCCCATCTTCCGCTTTAGCGCTTACATCTAAATCAGTACCAGATATTTCTGTTTTATGTCTACTATTAACTAAAATACATTCTTCCTGAACAATCTCCGAAAGTAAAGTATTTTTCTTTATAATGATATGATGAGTATCATTATTTTTTTTATGATGAAATGAAGAAGCATCTATTTCTTCACCATTTCCAAAACTAAGTGCCATCGCTTGCATACCAAGACAAATACCAAGAGTTGGAATATCTTGTTGATATAAGTAATTTACTAGTAAAAAGTCATTAGTATGAAAATGATTGCCACCTGTCAAAACAATCCCATCACATAAATTAACCAAAGATAAAACTTTATTAAAATCCAAATAGATAGGAATTAAAATAATTTCTCCTGGATATTTTAAAAATACATCAACTACATCTTTACGACATCCAACAAACATTTTATCATTTTCATTAAAATCACGAATGACAATACCAATCTTTTTCATACTAAATTATATGAAAAAAATCTAAAATTATTTAGACTTTTTATTCTTTTCTTCCACTTCAATTTTGTATAATGAAATTCCCTTTTTAGTAAACAAATTAATCGCATAATATAAAGTAACCAAAACGGCTAAGATAGTCCATACAATACCAAATACCCCAAGATTTGGTATAGCATAAATAATTCCAAATAAGCTTAAACAAAATCCTCCTACAAAACCAACAAAAGATACTGATTTAGATGGTTTAAAAACTATTTTTTTCATTATCTCCCTCTTTCATATTTTAAAACTTCACCCGTAACAGCATTTACTTCATAATCATACTCATAATAATCATAATAAAATTCTATTTCATAAGTTGCAATTCCATAATCAACATCTAATTCTATTTTATTAAACCTTACATCACTACTATCAAGTCCAGCATGATTTAAAACAATTTCTCTTGCCTTATCTCTCCCAATATAATTAGTAGTATCAGTATTATTACCATTTCCAGTTAAGTAATCTTCTTTATAACTAATAACTTCTTTTGTATCTACATCAATACTAAGCTCATATTCCTTTTCATTATCATAAAAATAAACATCATAAACCGTAACGCCATTTTCTCTATCAAGTCGAACTCTTGTAAACGTTACTTCTTCACTCGTCTTGCCAACTCTTTGTAAAGCAATACTTCTAGCTTCTTCTTCTGTCATAGAAACCGGATTATTTTGTCCTTGATCAATATTAGCATTATCTCGAAGATCTTTTTCAAAGTTAATTACTCTACCATTATTATAATTTACATCAATTTCATATTCATAAACTTCATCATAAAATCTTATCTCATATTCCCTATCTTCCCTATCTTTTTGGATAGAAAGAATTGTAACATTATTTGCACTTACTCCTGCATATTCATAAGCAATATTTTGTGCTTCCACCTCAGTTATAGATTCTTTAAACGCAAAGAAATAAATACATACTCCTATAACAACTAATAGTAGCACAATAGTAACTATAATTCCATAAATTTTCCATTTTTTCATAAACATTTACTCCTTTAAAACATTATAACAAAAGAAAAAAAAGATGTAAATTCTCTTTTAAAACAAAAATAAATTTAAACCGGTTTCCGCATCTAAGAAACGATCCACTTCTCCATCTATAATAGTAATGACCATCTCACATGTTGCGCTAACCACTGCTTCATTTAAATGCCCACCAAAAACTTCGCCTGAATCATTACCAGCACTCATATGAATATGCGTATAAAACTCATGATTCATCGTATTAATCGTTCCCGTTAAAGAAACAATTTCAAAGTCACCAACAAAATGATTTTTATAATATTTTTTCTCATCTACTTTATATACTCCAACAGTAAAATCATTGGTTGCACCTAATGCACTAACATGAGCAAGCTTTATATTTTCTGCTAAAGCAACTTCTTTAATTTTAGCAAGTATTTCTTCTCCCCTATCAATTCTAGCTACAATTGTATTATTAAAACGCCTATATTCCATAAAAATCCTCCTATAAAATTATAACATAAAATAATTAATAAAATAAATCAATATTAGCTTTTCTAGCCTGTTTTAATTGTTCACTTCTAGGAATGTGATACAATTTATTATTCTTAACAAAATTAGCACCTGTTTGTTTAAAAGTAAAAGAAACATGATATTTGATACATTCATTTCTCATCTTTAAAATCCAATCATAATTACATATTCTAGCATGATCACCAGACTCTCCACCACAAGTAACATGTTCTATCAAATCAGTTTCTAAATACTTTTCAATATGAATTTCCTCTAACATTGGCTCATGAATAATCTCTTTATGTTTGATAGGTAAAGAAAGCAAAATGGGAATTCTCTCATCCGCCATTTTTTGATTTTCACAAGTAACACATATTGTAACATTAGGATATCCCAAACCCCAATCATTAGGTAAGGAAACTGAAAATCTCTCAATTCTCTTCGTAATAATATAAAAATTTAAATCACTACGTTCTTTAATCATTTGCCAAATTTCTTTTCGCCATCCATCTGCTTCTTCAATAAAAAAGTCAGATGTCATACAAACATAAACAAGATCATCTTTTACTACATAAGTTCCATCTCTACGTTTCTTTACAATCATATCAAAAGTTTTTGTTTTTCGAACGATATTACTATCTAAATCATATTTAGCATCTCTCCGAAACATATAACAATTAAGACACCCAGCACTTTTTTTATGACAGCCATGCCATGGATTCCAAATCATTTTTTTAACTCCTCTGCTAAACCTTTAGGAATACTTCTAGCACTACGAACGGATTTAACTCCATATAAATTTAACTTACTGATTGGAAACTCATTTACATCATACTTTTTCAGTAATTTAATTTTCATTGATAAAGAATTATCTAAATCAAGTATATCTGCCTCAATTACCTCACATTGAAATAATATCGCTTGATAAGGCTTCGTTAAATATATATACACGAAATCTCCAACTATTACTTTAATATCCTGATGCCACATAATAACATCACTTTTAGAAAAAGCATCAATTACATCATAACATTTAGGATTAGCAGGAATAATCCAAGAACCAGATAAAAGAGCTTGTTCATAGCTAATATCAACCAGTCTCATTATTTCTTCATCACTTAAAGTATCATCTAAAATAACACTAACCCAACTTTTTTTATTCATATGATAAGCCGGATATATTCCTTTAATATTTAGAGATTCAAATACTTTATCATCCAATTTAAGATTAATTATTTCTATTTCACCAGATAAATTATGAATAATCTTACTTTTATCAACATTTAATATTGCACCAAACCATTTACCACTTCTACTATTCCGAAATACTCCATAACCAGGAGATCTATCCCATAAAAATTCTGGATAAACTTTATATTTTTCTACAATCAAATTCGTAATACGATTAGCTTGTTCAAAAATAAAATATTTTGGAATCAATACATGATTAGCAATATCTTTCAAAATTAAAATATATTCTTCTCTAACTTTTCTTGCAAATCCAGTAAATTCATCATTTCGAAAATTAACATATTCATCATTCATATCTAAATCATAAACTTTTCCAGTAACTTGACCATCCGATGTAACAAAAACATCGGCCCGAAAATGTCTCATAAATACTTTAGAATAATGATAAATATTACGTTCTTTTAAAAAACCATAACGAATTAACTGATTTAAATCGATACTCCCTCTTTTAAATATTTCCTTTTCTATATTCATTTTAATCCATCCCACATAAAAAGAAAATTTATCATTATTAAAATATTACCACTAATGATCCAAAACTTATTCACATTGATAATCTTGCAACTCTAAAACTTCTTTTAATTCACTATAAGTTATTTCTTGATCGATTTTAATACCAAGAAAACTCTCGTCAGGATCATCTTGTGTAATAAGTCTAATTTTACCATTAACAATAGATACATCCATATATGGTTTACTATTTTTGATATTATTTGCTATCATAGGAAGTTGATTTTGATATTCTCGAGGAAACTCCATATCAACAATAAACTCCATATTTGATACTTTATTCTCTTTAATTTTAATTTCTAAAGTCGAATAAGACTTAATGTCACCTTCTTCTGTTGTAGCAGTACATACTAACTTTTGTGTATCACCACACCCAGTTAAGCAAAAAAGCATTAAAACAAAAACAATTACATACCTTTTTTTCATACCTTCACCTAATCTAACTCACTCAAAATAGTATCTTTATCTACTGCTCCAACTAAAGTTGATATTGCTTTTCCATCTTTAAAAATCATAATAGTTGGTGTAGCATCAATCGGATATTTATCTAACACTTCTTCTGAATCTTTTGAATCAGTATTCAAAGTTGCAACTTTAACATCTTTATTATTTTTAGCAATATCTACTAAAGTAGTAAGCATTGCTACACAAGGGGGACAAGAATTAGAAGAAAATTCTAAAATAACTGGTTTATCTGAATTTATAATTTCTTCTTCGAAGTTATCATCTGTAACTTTTACAACTCCAACACTTACCGATTCCTCTCCTACTTCTTTTTTATTGGTACTATTAGTACTAAAATAATAAATACCAGCAATAACACCTAAAATTACAACAAAAACAGCAATCTCAATAATTAATTTAACTTTTTTATTCATAATCATTCTCCTATCCAAATATACCCATAATTCCTTCAATGAGTTTATATATACCAAAAATAATTAAAATACTACCAGAAACTTTATTGATAATATTATAATGTTTTTTAATAAAATCAAAAGTTTTTTTCATTTTCTCTAAAAAAACAGTTGTTACAATAAAAGGAATAGCAAGTCCAAGAGAATAAAGCAATAATAAAATCGCACCTTTTAAAACACTACCCGTTGTACTAGCCAAAATTAAAGCTGATGACAAAAAAGCTCCTACACAAGGCGTCCAAGTAAGAGAAAATATTGCTCCAAATAAACAAGAAGTAATAAAATTCAAATTTTTCTTTTCACCGCTTATCCCTTTTGTTTTATTAAAAAGTTTAATAAATATCAAACCTACATAATTTAAACCAATAACAATCAAAAATAATCCAAATATAATATTAAAATAATGGACATATTCATGAATAAACTTTCCAAAAGTCCCAGCAAAAACACCTAATAATATAAAAATAAGACTAAATCCACTAACAAATCCTAAAGCATTTATAATAGTTTTTTTACTACTTTTATTATCCATAGCAAAATAAGAAATATATATTGGGATTACTGGTAAAACACAAGGAGAAACAAACGAGGCAATCCCCTCAATAAATGTAATTATATATTCCATAACAACCTCCAAATACATTATAACATTTATTCAATATATTTGGTATCATGATTTTAAAAGAAAATTAGAATCAAAAGTGGAAAAATTTTTTCTAAAAGCAACAAAAATGGAGCCTTTCGACTCCTTCAGGGGGCTATTCATATTCAGTCCCTTTTACCATTTTTTCAGTTATTTTATTCATTTTTGCATAATTTTTCCCTTTTTTAATCGAAATCAATTAAAAACATTTTATAAAATTTCAAAATTTTGCTACCTAAATGCTACCTAAAGTACTCAGCTAATTCTAGTTTTTAAACATCTAACTAATCTCATACCCAATTCTGGTCTAGCATATTTTTCTTCTAATGATAAAATACTATTTTTATATCTTTCATAAGCCTCGTCATATTGTTTTAGTTCAATCGCATGTACACAAAATTGTACCACATTTTGATAAATATCTGAATAAGCTTCTTGAAAGTTTGACGAATTATTAATAGCTTCAACAATTACTGGAGCAGTTTCATAATAATGAATAATGTCTTCTTCTGAAACAAAATTATCTCTAAACCATCTGAGAACTTGTAATTCATAACAATGATCATTAAATTCAGCATTAAAATGTTGCATACAAGCTGAAGTTAAATAACAAGATCCAGAAGAAGTTTCTTTCTTGCCATCAACTTTTGTAGTAGCTGAATATGATTTATTTTCATAATTTACCTTTACATGAACTGTATCATGAGGTTTTGAGCGTGAATCTGGACTATATATGTCAACTACCATGCAATAAATTGC
>JAGHGS010000032.1 GCA_017888105.1 Bacilli bacterium | reverse complement strand
TTAAGTGAATATACTTGATAATAAATACTTGAGCATTAGGGCTGGTGTCTACTAAACTAGACAAATTTCTATTGCCTTACCTCCTTGTAGGGTTTTGGTTGATAGAAAGGAGTAGAGATTAGTTAGTGAAGAAAGTATTTTCCAAACTTATAAATTGGTTTAAACCAAAAAAGACATCAACCATCATCATCGTTTGTAGCAACATGACAGTTAATGTCTATCTTAGCAATAAGTAGGCATTTAGACCTAATGCTCTACTAATTTAAGTATATAATAATTTTAATATAAAAACAATTTACAGCTAATTGACAATGTATGGATTAGAAGCAGTGCCATCACCTGATGAAATTGTAACATTTGATTTAAGGTTTATGACTGGTCGGACGCCCAACGAAGTTCCAACCACACTCCAGTGGAGGAGGACACCATACGAATCTACAATGAACACGTAAGCATTACCACTGTTAAAGTAACGCGGAGACAACGTCCAATAAGCCATTCCTGTATATAGGTAAT
The DNA here is from genome assembly GCA_017888105.1 of Bacilli bacterium. Taxonomy (GTDB): domain Bacteria; phylum Bacillota_I; class Bacilli_A; order RF39; family UBA660; genus Caccenecus. The sequence continues at coordinate 2,027 of JAGHGS010000032.1, read as the reverse complement.
AACTTGTGTTACTTGTTACATATACTCCTCCGGCATACGCTACTTCATCTGCTGTGATGAGTCCAATTGGATAGATTAATGCTCCATTTCCATCTTCACTTCCGCTTGTCGTATACAAATCACTATCATTTTCACATTCAAATGTTGGCACTTTATTGGTATTTAATCTGATAGATGCTCCATAGTATGTTGTAGTTGTTCCTGTTCCTCCTCCACTAGATGTTCCTGATTCATTTGTATATGATGTTCTATCTCCACAGAAGCCAGCATTTCCATCTAAATCATCGGAATACTTTGATAGATTATTTGTATACCATGTATCTAACGTATCCTTTATTAAACTATCAGTTGTAAGTCCATGTACTTGTCCACTTTGATATATATATCCTACGTACATGTTATTATTATACAAATTATCTCTTGAAAAATCACTTATTCCTATTTGGGTATTTCTTCCTGTTGCGGTATTACTCGTACCTTGATAGATTAATCTCAAACTTCCATCTTCATTGATGCGAATGATACGCCAATAGAATCCTGCCCATCTTATCCAGTTATCGGTTGGATTTCCAGCAAAATAGTATGTTTTTCCTTTACTGGTATCTTTATAGTAGATGGTTCCAGTTGTTATATTGGTTACTGTTGTACTAAAATCACTTCTTGTTAACTGGGTTGGATAATTGGCTAGCAAAGTATCTCTTACTGATTCCACATACTCATCAAAATATAATGTACATTTTGTTCCTTTTGTTGTAAATGGATTTATACTTAATCTTCTAGTTTCGCTATCATAGCTGATATTTAAATCAGGTATTTCTGTTCCATCTTTATATGTACATGTACTTTGAGTTGTATCTAGTGTATATGTTTTACTACTATCTAATTCTGTTGCTTCCATCCCATCTATATATAATCCTATTATATTTAAGTCTGGTAATGTATAGTTAATTGTTCCATTAACGAGTGGTATACTTTCTGTTACTCTATATTTTGCTCTAGTAAAATTTAGTATGACTGCACTGATTATTAGTACTGCTACTACTCCTATAATGATATTTCTTTTTACATGGCTTCTTTTTAATGTTTCTATTTCATCTTTTCTTCCTCCTTCTTGTGAAGTTTTACTTTATTTACTTTTTACATCCATATGATTGTATTTGATTATATTTTACATTCATTTAGGTTTAATGTCAATACAATCATTTGAATGTATGAAATTATTATAATGGAGGAAATATTTATGAATATAAATAAGTTAAGAGATATTAGAGAGGATAATGATTTATCACAAACTGATATTGCCAAAATTCTAAATACTACACAACAACAATATTCAAAATATGAATTAGGTATTCGTTCTATACCAATTGATAAGTTGGATGTTCTTGCCACTTTTTATAATACTTCTATTGATTATTTAGTTGGGCGTACCGATGAAAGAAAGCCTTATAAGAAAAGTATTTTAAAATAAAAAAGATGTTAGTAAATTTTAAGTTACTAACATTTTTGTTTTCTCGATAAAGTATATTCTTTTGTTTCTTCTTTTCCTTTTAAGTATTGTTTTAAAAATAATAGCTTTTCTTGTTGAGTTGGATAAATGAGACTTGCTAACCCTATAGCATCCTCTATTATTATTTTATTGTCTGTTATGTCATATTCTAATAATAGTTTATTATTGATTAAAGCTTCATTGTAGCTATCACTCTTTGCATATTCAATCATTCTTTTGAATAATAAAAAGTTGTTGTGCCAAACATCTTTATTAAATGTTCCATTTGGACATCTAAATTCAATTGTGTTCTTATTAGGATTGTGATTTATATTTGATAGGTTTAATCCTTTTTTCTTACCTAGATTTAAGACTGTTACTAAATAATCAAAAGAATCTTGTTCTGATAATTTTAGTGTTTCTATTAAAAATTTTAATTCTTGAATATTCAAAAAGGGTATCTCTAGCATAAATGTAATCTCCATAACAAAAGCGATAAATTATATGTTCATAAGCACACCATAATTTTATAAATCTT
>JAGHGS010000031.1 GCA_017888105.1 Bacilli bacterium | reverse complement strand
TTTTCTTTATGTGTTTATGTTGACTTAAACTCTAACTTGTGGTAGTATAAACACTCGAGGAGGTTTTTGAGTTTATGAAAAAGTATCTCAAAGGTTTATTTGCATTTGCAATTATGTTATTTCCAATGATGGTAAATGCAGAATCAATGACTGGAGATGTACCTACATATGATGAAGCAAATAATATTTTAGTTGCTAATGGTACACCTATTGTTATTGAAGAAGAGAATGGTAACACTTACGTTACTTGGGAAGGAGGTAACAAACAATTAGTTAATAGCGAAACTTCTATTGTCGGTGGTTATCATAATCCGTGCGATATAAATAGTGCTGATGGTTCATGCGATATTGATTTAAGTAGTGTTTCTATTACTATGAATGGTGGTTCTGTTAGAAGTATAATTGCTGGTAATCAAATTACTGCTGACTATGCAAAATATTCTAAGATTCATGTTGATAATATTCAAGTCACAGTAAATGGTGGTATATTAAATGGAATATTTGGCTTAACTGATGGTAGAACTGCTTTAGGATCAAGTTATTATGAGATTATTAACGAGTATTATACTGCCGATAATGTAAAAATAGATATTAATAATGCAGTGGTAGGATATGTTATTTCTACTTCATCTTACACTTATATTGATAATTATGAAGTAAATGTGAATAATTCTACTTTAACTGATTCGATTTATGCTCTTTCAATGGGAAGCAATGGTAGAATTAATAGTGCAAAAGCTACTGTTATAAATTCTAATGTTAAAACTATTTCAGCTGGGAATCGTGCTATGATTAATACTTGGAATCTTGATATTAGCGGTAATTCAGTAATTGGTGATATTTATGCTGGTTCTTACTATCCATATGAACAAACTGCTTTAGGTTCTAATAATTGGAAAGGTTTTGGAATTGGCGGAGTGGACTATGGACAAGTTGGAGAGATGAAATTTAATATTGGTGAAAGTGTTATTTATAATAATATTTATGCTGGTTTCCAATTTGTTGATAAAGAGCTTTTTGAAGAAATATATGCTACAAATATTGCTAATGGTAATGGTGCTTTTAGTGGTATAATTAACAGTGAAGTGGCAAAAGTAATAATCGATGCTCATGCTAATCCGATGGTTGATGCAGAAGATAGTAAGGTTTCAAGTATGTTTGATGATAAATATACAAATGTTACTGTTATAGCAAATTATCTTAAAGTTGATGAAGCAATTGATAAAGCTAAGGCTATAGATATTTCTTTATATACGGAAGAAAGTGTAAAGGTATTAAACGATGCAATTAATGCTGTTGTTCGTGGTTTAGATAAAGATTATCAAACAGAAGTAGATGCAATGGCAGATGTGATTAATAGTGCTATTAATGAATTAGTATATAAAAGCGCTGATTATACAGAAGTTAATGAAGCTATTGAAAAGGCAGAAGCAATCGATAAAACTTTATATACAAAAGAAAGTTTAGAAGTATTAGCAGATGCTATAAATAGTGTGGATACAAATAAAAATATTACAGAACAAGAAGAGGTAGATGCAATGGCAGATGCTATTGTTAGCGCTATCAATACATTAGTATATAAAAGTGCTGATTATACAGAAGTTAATGAAGCTATTGAAAAGGCAGAAGCAATTGATAAAACCTTATATACAGAAGAAAGTTTAGAAGTTTTATATGATGCATTAGATTCGGTTATTCTTGATTTTAATATAACTAGACAAGAAGAGGTAGATGCAATGGCTCTTGCTATTATAAGAGCAATTGATGGCTTAGTGTTAAAACCTGAAGAAATTCCAGAAGTACCACAAACTTATGATGGATTTGTTCCAACTTTTGCTATTATTATAATTAGTTTGAATTGTTTGTTTGGAACTGTTATTTACTTAAAGAAGAAGAATAAAAGTATTCGTGATTTGTTTGTAGAGAGTTTATAATTGACTCTCTTTTTTCTTGCATTTCTTTTTGTTGTTTACTATAATGATGGAGAAGTGGGGATATTATGATTTTAAATATTAGCGGAAGAACAGATATAGTGGCTTTTTATACGCCATGGTTTATGAGTCGATATCATGAGGGATTTGTTGATGTTAGAAATCCTATTTATCCTAAACTTGTTAGTCGTATTTATTTTAATGATGTTGATTTAATTGTTTTTTGTACGAAAAATCCTCATCCCATTCTACCATATTTAAAAGAAATGAATAAGCCCATCTTATTTCAAGTTACTTTAACATCGTATAAAAAAGATATAGAACCCAATGTTTTTGATAAAAAACAGGTAATTTTAGATATTAAAGAAATATCTAATCTACTAGGAAAAGAAAATGTATATGTTCGGTATGACCCTATATTTTTAAATGATTACTATACTATAGATTATCACATAAGAGCATTTGAAAAATTATGTAAAGAGTTAGATGGGTATATAACTCATATGATTGTATCTTTTATTGATGATTATAAAAATGTCAGGGAAAATATGAATGTTTTACGTATTAAAAATTTTACGAATGAAGATTTTAAAAAATTAGGTTTATCTTTTAGTAAAATAGCTCATACTCATAATATGACTGTTCAAACTTGTAGTGAGTATAATACGCTTGAAGAATATGGATTTATAGAAAGTGATTGTGTGCCCAGATGCCTTGTAAAAAAAATAACAGGAAAGAATTATTCAAAATGGAAAGGGAGAAATAACAGGTATTGTGGATGTGCTAGTATGGTTGATATAGGAAACTATAACACATGCATGCATTATTGTAAGTATTGTTATGCAAATTTTAATGAAGAACAAATAAAAGAAAATATGAAAAATCATCACCCTGATTCAACCATGCTTGTTGGTTATTTAGAAAGTGATGATAAAATAAGTGTTAGAAAAAATTGATTTAATATAGATAATTGTGTTAATATTATTTTGAGGAAGTGATAAAATGTATCGACTTGAAGAGGGCTATTTACTTGCTAGTTTATTAAAAATGAAGATAAAATATTTTCGTGAATACTTTGTAACAAATTCGGAATTACGGCGGTTTGAGCAAGAGTTGTATCAAAAATCAAATGAATTAGATATTCCTATAGTTTGTGTTTCACAAGATGATTTAGATGATTATTTTACTTATCAGGGAAGTCATGGCTGTTATGTTATGAAAGAAGGAATAGGGTTAGCAGATATTTTAAGGAGATTTGAAGTCTATTTGCCAGTTGAAGTTCTACAACTTTTATATACAGATGAGTTTATGCTAGAAATGTTTATTAAAGTAGAAGAACAAGAACTAAAAGCGGATGAAGGAACATTAGAAAAGAAAAACTTGCTGTTACAGCAATTGGAATTAAACAGTTTGAAGTCTAAGGAAAAAACAAGATAGTTATTTGATAAAAATAATAATTAATAATTCGGTTAATAGATTTTGAGTTTCTTTATCTAATTTTTTGAATTCTTTTATTAGTTTAAAAATTTCTCTTATTTTTATTTCTTTGGTATCTTTAATATTGTTATTTTTGAATATATTAAATAAGTTTTGAACTAGATTGATTCTTTCTTTTAAAGAAAGTTCTTCTAGTTTTTTTGTTAATTTTTGCTGTAATGCTTTGCTTCTTTTACTTTGGGTATCACGAATTAGTTTGGTATCTTTACATTGCCAGTTAAAAGCATCATGTTGTAATATACTTAATCCTTTTGATTTTACGACAATATAATCGGGAGTATGATAAAGAAGCATTCCGATAATACTTTCTTTGGGAACAACCATTTTTATTTTTGGCTCTATTTTTTTGTATGCCTTAGATTCAATTTCACTCTTTAAGAAGCCTGGACCATCAAAATTGGTTATTTTTACTACTTTTCTTCTAATCCAAAAGTGGGCATTCATGACAGCACAAATAGCTAAATTACCACCTTTTGAGTGACCCCCAATTCGTACGGTTTTATCTAATAAACCAATTGCCTTATTTAAATAAATAGAGGCGTATTTTTGGCTAGCTCCAGGATAAAGATAAGTCATTTTAAAATCTTCTTCCCAACCTATGATAGATGTATCAGTACCGGCAAAAGAAATGTAAATGCTTTTATCAGGAAGCTTCATTGTCATAGCTCCAAATTGCATATCATCGTTTACTACTTTCATGTAATTGTAAAGTAGGGTATCTTTGTATCTTTTGCTATCCTTCATGATTTCTAGCATTTTAAAAGTATTACCAATAAATATCCCTCGATAATTTTTCTTCTCTTTATGTAATTTTTCTGCTGCTTCTTTTAAAGTGATTTTACCATTTTTAAAAGCCGGAACAATATTCGTAAAATCTATATATGTTAAAAGAGAAAAGATTAAATTATCTATTTCGTTAAAAGGGTATTCCCTAAAAGTTTTATTTCTATTCTTTTTGATATAATCTATAATATTCATACCAATCTCCTTTTTTGGTACTTCATTATATCATATTATAGAAAATTTATTTCATTATTATTTAAGGTATAGTTTATTTCATAAAACTTTTTTAAGGCTTGATATAAGAAGTAAGAATCTTTTAAGCTAATAACTTCAAAACTAGAATGCATAGCTAGCATGGCTAGACCAATATCTAATGAATTAATACTTAAATGTTTTAGACTAGCACCGGCTAAAGTTGAACCAGTAGCATAGTCATTTCTTGAAGTGTAGTAAGAATGTTTAATATTTTCGCTTTCACAAATATGCCTCATAATAGTAGAAGAAATACTGTTGGTGCTACTATTTGTCTCTTTCATAATCATAATACCACTATTTAAGGGTGGTGTGTTAGTATGGTCTGATAATTCATCGTGATTAGGATGTCTGGCATGAGTATTATCAGCGCTAATAACAATAGAATTATTGAGAGTAATTGGTAAATCTAAGTTTAGATTAGCACTTATTTTTTTTAGAGTATCAATTAAAAAATTAGAATCAGCGCCTTCTAGTGTATTTGAACCAATTTCTTCACTATTAAATACGACTAATATATCAATATCTTGGCCTTTAGATTTTAAAAATGCTTCTAATCCAGCATAAGTACAAGATAAGTTATCAATTCTAGGACTGGCTAAAAATTCATGATTAATGATTACGGGCTCTTCTTTATTATATAAAAACAAATCATACTCAAATAATTTATCTTTTATATTGGTATAATTTTTTATTAAATTTTCTATTGTATTTTTTTTATTTAAAGAAATGATAGGCATTAAATCAACTTCTGTATTTAAATCTAAATTAGAATTAGCTGTATCATTTTGATGGATAGCAATACTAGGTATGATAGCTACAGGTTCTTTTAAATCAATGATATGACTTTGATATTTATTTTCCTTTTTGGTAATAATTCTTCCAGCAATTGACATAGGCCTATCCATGAACCCATAATTTAGAATTCCACCATAGGGAGCAATATTTAATTTTTGATAACCATTTTCATAATATTCGGGATTTGGTTTGATAATAAATGATGGTGTATCACCATGTGTACATACTATTTTAAATTTATCAGCATTATTTTTATTTATATTGAATGCAATTAGGGAAGCATCATTTCTAATGATAAAATATTTTTTATTATCTAAATTCCATTTTTCATTTTCTTTTAATTCTATATAATCATTATTTAAAAGTATTTCTTTAATTTTTTTGATACATGTAAAAATACAGGTTCCTTCTTTTAAAAAGTTCATTAATTCTTGATTAAAATTGTTCATAAAATTCACCAATATTAGTATGGCTTAATAAAAATGAACTATAAGTGCTTTTCACTTTTTTTTAAATATGCTATAATTTATTTAGTAGGAGGAGTATGTTATGAAACGTATGGGTTTAATTGGGGTTTGTTTTGGTTTGATCTTACTTTTAACAGGTTGTGGAAAGGATACTGTTGAACTTACTTGTAGTATGACTGAAGATGCTAGCTATGCTTCTATGACTGCTGAGTATCATCTTGTTTATGAAGATGAAAAACTTACTGTTATGGACCAAGGAGCAATCATTGAAGTAGATGAGGATTATGCTAATTATTTATCTTACTTTGAAGATAGCTTTAAAGAAGAATTTGAAGATAGTCCTGATTATGTAAAAACAAGTTATAAAACAGAAGGAAATCGTTTTATTGCCACAGCTAGCTATGACATTACTAAAATGAGTAATGAAGAACTTGAGGATAGTAATGATTATGAAGAAGAATTTGCAACTTATGAGAGTGCCAAATCTTATTTGGAAGACGAAGGATATACTTGTAAGTAAGAAAAAGATGGAAGTTTTAAAAATTTCCATCTTTTATATTTAGTTAATTTTGGTAATTGTGAATGATCCAGAATATCTATCGTTTGGTACTAATTCAAAGTCTACATTTGAAGTGTTTATGAAGCGATAAGTTGCTCCGGCATTACCGTTGAATATAGCGTTACCATTAATTGTTCCTGTTTCACATAGATTTAATCTATTGTGAGTTGATGAGTGTGCAATTAGAGCATCTCCAGGATAGAATTGGTGTAATTCAATACCTAAAGCATTTGGTTCACAATCATAATCTTTGTTTTTAAGATTTCTAACGTTAACCCACCAATGGATCAAGTATTGTCCGTCTTGAGGTAGAGTAAATTCACCGGTAGTTGGATCGTAAGTAACACCATTGCTTAAATTTGTGATTCCAAGTCTAAGTGGATCTCCACTTGCTACAAATAAGTTAGATTCATCATGTACCATGGCTGCAGCATTGAATGATGGTCCAGTAGGCCCAGTTGTACCAAGGGTGTATGCCAACTATAAAAAGAACTATAATGATTGATATTTTGCCTCAACTTTTTTGATATTTAAAAATTAGTTTCAATTATAAAAATAAGAATTTATTGCTATCATTTAATATTTTCTTATTTTTAACATTTTTAAAAATGATAAAAAGCTATTGAAGTATAGTCTAAGAATATGTATAATATAATTATAGAAATGAGGTTTGTATGAAGAACAAAATTATTATGGGTTTGTTAAGTATATTGTTATTAGCTTTCAATATATTACTTTTGTATTTATTTATGGATAATAAAAATTCTATATTTATTACATTAGGATATCTATTACTAGTATTTATACTATTTAGAGTATTAATATTTTTGGGTCAAAAATTATTAGTAAAACTTAAAGTATTAAAGTATGCATCAGACGATTTTCATTATTATGATAAGATAGAGCAAGATATTCGGATGAAAGCTAATATTAAACATAAAATGCAAAAAGATCGACTATATTCTTCCATATTATATAATATTTTACTTTTTGTTTTAGTATTCTTAGTTGTTAAACTTAATAATGATGAAGGGATTGTATCTTGTATATTTGTTGGTATTTTATTATCTTTACCATCCCTTATTTTTATTACTCGATTAAATGAGTGGGATGGACATGGAAAATTAGGAGGTGAAAGTGATTCATCCTCTTATCAAGCACCACAAAGAAAAAGAAAAATAAGAGCAACTACATGGGATTTTGGAGGATATAAAGAAACAACTTATCGAGATGAAGATGGAAATAAAATAGGGAGGGCTACCACATTTGATTGGGGACCTGTTAGAGATACAACTTTTAAAGATAAAGATGGAAATGAAACAAAAGTAGAACATTGGAAATTTTAAATTATTATATTAAATATAATGGAATATGAGTATGAATATTGAAATGAGATTTATACGAAGAAAATTTTAAGCTTGATTTTGTGTGGACTTATGTCGATATTTATCTTGAAAATCTGTTTAAGTTAAAGCTTAGTTTTATAATGTAGTCAGTTCTATATTTATGAACTGGCTTTTTTGGTGTATAATATTTTTGAAATACAAATGAGTAAAGAAGGAAGATTTTATGAAAAATAAGAATACTTTTAGAATATTAACCTATGATGAAGAATCTCACTTAAATATTAGTGAAAAAAAGAAGTACTATCAGGATTTAAAACTATTTTTGAGTACTAAACCACTTAATCCAGTTTGGGGATCCTATTTAAAAATTTGCGAGAACTTAATAAAAAAATTGTAAGAGATATTATTGATAGTAAAAAAGGTTATGATTTAGAGGTTAGAGGACTTAAAAATATTCCAAATAAAACTTGTATTTTTGCATCAACCCATCAGGATTATAGTGATCACTTCAATGTTGTTTTATCAATACCAGAGCATACTGTTATTTTAAATACAATAAATGTAACACTACTATTTAAATTGTTAATGGGAGTAAACGGCATAATATATGTTGATCGTAATTCTGATTTTAGTAGGTTTGAATCCAAAACAAAATTAATGTGTCTTTTAGCACATAATAAAAATATTGTTGTATTTCCTGAGGGTACTTATAACTGCTCTCCTAATAAACTTCACTTGCCACTTCATTCAGGTGTTATTGACATGGCTTTAAAAATGCAAGTTCCTATTGTGCCCATGATTCATCATTATACATATGATGTGAGTGATCCAACTATTAAAAATGTACAAAGTTGTATTGTAGAATTTGCTAAACCAATATATGTAAATTATACTGATAGCAAAAAAGAAAAATTAGAGGAATTATCAGAGTCCTTTAGTACGATAAGATGGAACCTAATACAAGAGAGTGGTACATTTAAACGTGAAGATATTACTATCCAAGAATATATTAATTATGTCTTATCACGTATAGATGCTTGGAGCAAAATAAATGTTAGCATTGATAATGAGAGAAAAACAATTAAAGGTGCTAATGAAGATTTTTATGTATTCCACCACATAAACGATGTAACATTTGAAAATCAAACTTTATTACCTACTAAAGAAAGTATTCGATTAAATGAAATAGCTGATACTCATCTTTCTAATATCTGTTTAGACCGCAATGGCAATATAATAGATGCTGACAAGATTTTAAGATTAGCAAGAAAACATTTTAACTAATTTACTTTTTATGCGATTTATTGTATAATTTTATTAGAATAAAGAGGTGAGCAAAATGTTACACGAATATTCTAATTTATATTTTCCTGTATGCTCATTAATTGTATCTTTATTAATATTTGTTTTATATTTTAGTAAAAAAAACATAAAAAATAGTGAAACTAAATTGTATTCTACATTATTAAAATTAACCTTATTAGAAGCAATATTTACTTTTTCACTTACATTGTCAGTTCATTTATTTTTTAATGAAAGTACAACTCTTTATTTCGCCATTGCTAATAAAATATTGTATTCTATATATATTATATGGATATCTATATTATTTTTATACTTTTCTAACTTATCTTACGAGGATAAAGGACAAATGAAGATTTTTAAATCTATTACTATAATATTAGATACAATATTAATATTTTTAATATTTTTAATGCCAATAGAATTAGTCTATTTAAGAAGTGAGAAAATATCAAATTCTTATGGAGCAGCATCCATAATTTTGTACATTGGTTGTGCATTATATATTTTCTTAATGTCAGTTATTACTTTAATAAATTATAAAGATAGTAGCAATAAAAAAAGTATGTTCCTCTATTTTTATTAATTATATTAATGATTGCAATTATGGTTATTAGAGTGGTTGATCCTTATTTTAATGCTACTTCCAATGTTATTTCTTTTATTGCATTAGTAATGTATTTTACAATTGAAAACCCTGATTTAAAAATGCTAAATAAGTTGCAATTAGCACAAGCACAAGCTGAAAAATCTAATCAAATAAAAAGCGAATTTTTGTCTAGTATGTCACATGAAATTAGAACACCACTTAATGCAATTTCTGGTTATTCTCAATTAATTAATGAAACTGAAGATATTAATGAAATAAAAGGGTATTCTAAAGAAATTGTCGATTCTACGAATTTATTATTACACATGTTTTCGAACATTATTGATGTCTATGAATTGGAAAGTAAAGATATAAAAATTAATAATAAAGACTATGATTTTTATACTGAAATTAATAATTTGTTAGATTTATATGAAGATAGAGCAATTGCTAAAAAATTATTACTATTTAAAGAAATAAATCCATCAATTCCGAAAATGTATGGAGATGTAAATATTATAAAGAAAATATTGGTAAATATATTGGATAATGCAATATACTATACTGATACTGGTAACATTACAGTTAAAGTTGAAAATACAGTTGAAAAGCAAAAATGTATATTAAAAATCTCAATAAGTGATACGGGATGTGGAATAAAACCGGATCACCTTAAAAATCTTTTTCAAGACTTTGAAAGAGGTATTTATAAAAATTCTGCTAAGAATGGCACAGGTTTAGGA
>JAGHGS010000030.1 GCA_017888105.1 Bacilli bacterium | reverse complement strand
ATTATCAAAACCAGAGGAAGTCATAGAATATAAAGTGGGAACTTGCTACGATCAAGTAGAATTAGAAAGAGTTTTTTTTAAACAATTGGGTTTAAAATTTAATACCTATTTTATGATTTATTATGATGCTAAAAAACTATTTACTCATACTTTTGTAGTTTATGAAGAAAAAGAAAAATTTTATTGGTTTGAACATGCTTGGGAACAAAATCGAGGTGTTCATGAGTATTTAAGTTTATATGATTTACTAAAAGATGTAAAAGAAAAATTTCAAAAAAATAATAAACTAAAATTTATAGATACGGATTATTTATGTATTTATAAATATAGAAAGCCAAAATTTCACATTAGTTTAAAAGATTTTTATAAACACTGTGAAAACGGAGAAAATGTTTTAATTTGATGAAGAGAAAACTTCATCTTTTTTTTTGCCTAAAAAGTGTAAACAAAAGTAAAATAGGTGTCAAAATTTGACAAAAAATGCTATAATCAAATTAAAGAATAAGGAGTGTATAGATATGAAAAAAGTAATAGCATTCATTACCGTCCTTTTTTTAGGAATATGGCATGTAGAAGCAGCTGATGTAACACTAAAATTATGTGAATATTCCGATGAATATATTGCTTGGTCCAAGTTAAGTAGCGAAGAAAAAGCAAATACGGTAATGCCAAACATGTGTAAGCAAGAAGAGGAAAGCGGGTTAGTTGGAAGTTCAAATAGTTATTCTATGGAACGTTTTACACTACAAGACAAATATATTTTAGATGTAAGAAATCAAAGTATTAGCGATGATTGTTGGGCTTTTTCTACGTTAGCAGCGATCGAATCAAATCTTTTAATGAATAATATAAATACGGATTATTTAAGTGTTGCTCATCTAGAATTAATGACTCAAGATTCTTTATATACACCAAGTTTTATGACTTTCAATCGCACCTTTAACAGTGGAGGAAACTTAGATTATACTTCGGCTTATGTATTAAATTATTGGGGACCAATAAAAGAAAGTGATCTACCATTTCAAACAATAACAAATTTGATTAATCATACAACAACAATTAATCAAGTAGATATTATAAATAAAAAAGCAATAGTTGATGTAGACGACATTTTTAATCTAAATAATTCGCAAGGATCATGTAGTGATAGTAGTATAGAAACAATAAAACAATATTTAGTAAATCATGGTGCTCTAGCAGCTTCGATCTATTTTGATATTAAAAGTTCAGACTATGTAAATGGAGCGTACTATTATTACAATGGTACAAATATGTCAAATCATGCGGTTACGATTGTAGGATGGGATGATTCAGTTGAAGTAAACAGTTTTAAAACAAATGCAAGTAGAAAAGGAGCATGGATTGTCAAAAACTCTTATGGTACAAGTGTTGGAGATAATGGATACTATTACGTATCATACGATGATATAAATATATGTACGAATATAGTTGGATTTTATAATACCGATTTAAATGTATCAGATGAAGTTTATTATTATGATGATTTAGGAACCAATGTAACTTTAACAAGTAAGTCAAATGTTAATTATATGGCAAATATTTATACGAAAAAAAGTGGAGAAACAGAAAAAATTGATAAAGTAACTTTTGCTACAAGTAAAGAGGGTATAGATTATACGGTTTATTATGCTAGTAACGCTTCCCTAAAAAACTATGAAGAAATAGCAAGTGGAACAACTTCTCATGCTGGATATATGAGTATCACTCCAAATAAAGACATTTATGTTACTGATAAATATTCGATTATTATAAAATATGAAACAGATGATACGGAAGAAGATATTATACCAGTAGCAATGAAAGGTTCCTCTAAAACAAGTCCATATTATAACTTTAAAGCAACCGAAGGAGTATCTTTCATGTCTACCAATGGAACAACTTGGCTGGATTTAGGCAAAAACTTAAAAGCACAAAGTTCCATTCGAGTATATACGAGTATCGAAAAAAGCACACCAATTCCAGAAATAGATGATACGACTGAAATTAATGAAGATGCAAGTGTGGAATTAATCAATCCAAATAATAATATAGAAGGAGTTGCTCTTGGCGATACGGTTTCAACATTCGATACTGGTGTGGATATAGAAAATCCTCAAACAGGTATGATTAGTGGAATATCAATTATTATTGGATTATCTATAATAGGAGTTATAATATTCTTTAAAAAGAAAAATAAAATATATAAAATATAGAATGATTTATTTCATTCTTTTTAAATTCTAATGAAAAAAGAGACCTAAATCTCTTTTAAAGTACAATAGCAATTAAATTATTAGCACCTTTATTAACAATCTTAGTAACAGTTTGACTAAGTTTATACCTTGTTGCATCCGGCATCATAGATAATTTAGCTTGAATTCCTTCTTGAACAATTGCCTCTAAGCTTCTACCAAAAATTTCACTTTGCCAAATCGAATTAGGATCTTTTTCATAATCTTTCATAAGATAATTGATTAATTCTTTACTTTGTGCCTCACTTCCAATAATTGGTTCGAATGTGGATTGAACTTCTACTTTCATCAAATGAATCGAAGAGGCCGTTGCTTTTAATTTCACTCCATATCGAGATCCTTGTTTTACAATCTCAGGCGTTTCTAATTTCATATCGCGAATCGTTGGATAAACAATTCCATATCCCGCATTTCGTGCTACTTTGAGAGCATCTTTAATCGAATCCATCTCTTCTTTAGCTTCTTTATAATTAGCAAATATTCTTATTAAACCAGCTTTAGTTGTAGCAGCATCCCCCATAATACTAGTAAGTACTTCATTATAAAGTTCTTCTCTTGTCTCCAAATTAATCGTAACAGTACCAGTCGCTGCATCTAGTTCGCTAATATAAGATTTTGAAATATATTCGCTATCTTCAAAATGACCTAAAATAAAATCGATATCTTTAATTTTTTCTACACTTATCACACTTTCCTTAATTTTTTCTAAGAAATGCATTTTTATTTCATGTGTTTTAGGAAGAGCATCAATCCACTCAGGTACATTTACTTTAATATCAAGAACCGGGAATTCATACAATGCTTTTTTAAGAATTTCCATGATTTCCATTTCATTCATTTTCTCAGCACTAATAGGGAGTACTGGAACATCATAAGCATCTTCCATCTCTCTTGCAATACGTACAGTTTCTGTGTTTGTTGGATGCACGCTATTTAAAATGACAATAAAAGGTTTTCCAATTTCTTTTAATTCATTAATAATTCGAGCTTCTGCTTCTACGTAATTCATTCTCGGAATCTCTCCAAAAGAGCCATCTGTAGTTACCACAATTCCAATGGTTGCATGATCTCGGATTACTTTTTCGGTTCCAATTTCAGCCGCTTCCACAAAAGGAATGGAATCTGGGAACCATGGAGTTTTAACCATTCTAGGATTTCCATCTTCATCCTCATAACCAGTCGCACCAGGTATTACAAATCCCACACAATCCACTAATTTAATATTTGTTGTAAATTCATCAACATGAATATCAGCGCCATTAGATGGAACGAATTTCGGCTCTGTTGTCATAATTGCTTTTCCTTGAGCACTTTGTGGAATTTCATCTAAACAATGCTTTTTTTCATATTCATCACCAATATTTGGAACAACCAAATTTTCAATAAATCTTTTAATAAAAGTTGATTTTCCTGTACGAACTGCTCCCACAACACCTAAATAGATACTTCCATTCCCTCTTTTGGCTATTGATTCCAGTAATTCTTTTTTTTCCAAAATTTCACCATCTTTCATCTTTCTAATTAAAAATATGAGAGGGCATAAAAAAATAGTACTTAAACTTGTAGTTAAAGAAAAATTTTTATATAATAAAAGGGGTGAGGGAAATGAAACGAATTTTAAATATGAGTAAAAACAACAAAATAAGCTATATTATAGCCAATATTTTACTTATTTTTTTTGACAGTATTAGTTTTGTTTTTCCTATAATGATTGGTTACACGATTGATAGTGTTTTAATCCATCATAATTATAACGAGCTATTATATTTGACTATTTTTATGATTTTGTTTGCAATATTTAAGTATGCTGGAGCCTATTTTTCTGTAATTAAGCTAGATTATATATGTTTAAATATAGTGGGAGATTTAAAAAGAAAATGTTATCAAAAGTTAAATGAATTAGATTATTACTATTTTGAACATAATTCTAAAGGAGAATTAATGACTAGTTTTACTAGTGATTTAAATAATATCCAAAGACAATTAGCTTATAACATTAAAACAATAGGGTTTATAGTAATAACTTTTATATGGTCATTTTGTTATTTATTAACAAAGAATGTTTTATTTACATTAATATTACTTACACCAGCGATAATTATTGGAATAATATCATACCATTTTTTAAGAAAGATTGTTCCTAAATATGAAATAGTTCGTGATAAAACATCTTTATGTAATGATTATATTAGTGATAATATTGAAGGAAATAGAGTAGTAAAGACTTTTGCCATCGAAAAAGAAGAAATAAAAAAAATGAAGAATCTTACTAATAACTACATTAATCAAGATATAGAAAATTGCTTATTAGAAGATAGTTTTTTTGCTAAAATTGATTTTTTCAGTAATTTTATGTATGTGCTTTTTTTAATTGTTGGTGGTTATCTATTGATTCAAAATGAATTAACGATTGGAACACTTGTAATTTTTAGTTCTTATCTTTCCTATCTCATTACACCATTTACTCGATTAAGTGAATTATTAGGAAGTGTTGAAAGATATTTAGTATCGAAAAAACGGATATTTAAAATATTAGATACAGAATCTAAAGTTGTGTTACCGGGTACAAAAAGGATATCTAATTTAAATGTACCAATCACATTTAATGGGGTAAGAGTAGTATATGATAATAAAGTAGTTTTAAATAATTTAAATTTGCAAATTACCCCTAAAAAAACCATCGCCTTCATTGGGCCAACTGGCTCTGGAAAATCAACGATAGCCAAACTTTTATTAGGATTAATTACTCCGGAATCTGGCGAAATATTAATAGGAAAAGATAACTTTTTAGCTTTAAATATTAAGGATATTAGAGAAAAGATTGGCTATGTTTCTCAAAACCCATTTCTTTTTAGTGATACAATTTATAACAATATTAATTATGGTACAAATATCACTAAGGAAGAAGCTTATAAATATGCCAGTCTTGCTTGTTGTACATATATAAATAAATTTCCCGAAAAAATAGATACCATGATTGGCGAAAAAGGAGTAGGCTTATCTGGTGGTGAAAAACAAAGATTATCTTTAGCTAGAGCTCTGGCTGTAAACCCCGATATATTATTATTAGATGATATTACGAGTGCTTTAGATATTGAAACCGAAACAAAGATTAATGAAAGTATTACCAATTTAAAAATAAAAACAACCAAAGTGATTATTGCTAGTAAAATAGTAAGTGTAATGCATGCAGATAAAATTGTTGTATTAGATAAGGGGAAAGTGACAGAAGTAGGAACCCACGCGGAATTACTAAAGAAGAGGGGACTTTACTACGAATTATATAAGATTCAGGAGGATTATCATGATTAATAACTATCAAGAAGATGAAAATAAAACATCATTTTCATGGCAAAATATGAAAAGAATTCTAAAATATGTCAGACCATATAAAAGAAGATTATTTTTAGCAATCTTTTTAAGCATAATTTCATCTATTTTAGTTTTATTAATTCCCAAGATTATTGCCTATTCTATCGATGAAGTATTTCCAACCAAAAAATATAATAAAATTATTATTTTAGCAGGAATCATGTTTATATGTATCCTATTATCAGCTTACTTATCGAAAAAGAAAAGTAATCAATTATCCATTTTATTAAACAAGATAGCTCTAGATTTAAAAGTAGATATCTTTAAAAAACTAGAATACTTACCCAATACTTACTATGATACAAAATCTCATGGTAAAATCTATACAAGGGCAGCCACTTATCCTGATGAAGTAGCCATCATATTTTGTTATATCTTAGTAGATGTAGCCCTAGATTTTCTTTCTCTTATCTTTGTTGCCCTATTTATGCTCAATATGAATATTTATTTAAGCTTAATTGCTATCATACCAGCGCTTATTTTAATTCTCTTCTTTATTTTAATATCACCTTTAAGAAGAAAATTAAAACTGATTGCCAATGACAAAGCAGCCAATACAAACGCTTTTTTAAGTGAAAGTGTAAATGGGATTATGATAACTCAATCATTTAATCGTGAAGAGAAAAATACTCATATTTTAACACAATTAGAAAATAAAAGAATTAAAGCAGAATATCAAACCCTTTTTGTCGGAAATTTAAATTGGTCTTTGTCTGGAATTTTTAATATAATATCCATGGCTTTAATATACTATATTGGCCTTGTCTATATGTATCCCATAACAAGCATCGGGTCTATCATGGCTATTGCTACCTATTCTGGAAAAATTTGGAGCCCTTTAGAATTTTTAAGTTCAAACATAGGCCAAATTATGGATGCAAGTACTTATTTAGAGCGAATTTTTGAATTATTAGATGAGCCTTTAGTCATAGAAGAAAAAAAGAATGCTAAAGCAATGGATATAGAAGGTAATATTGAATTTAAACACGTAGATTTTGGCTATAATAATTCTTTAGTATTAAATGATTTTAATTTGAAAATAAATAAAGGAGAAAAGGTCGGTTTAGTTGGCGAAACGGGAAGTGGAAAGACAACCATATTAAGTTTAATATCTCGGTTTTATGATATAAAAGAGGGAGAAATTACCATTGATGGTGTAAATATTAAAGATTTAAAGTTAAATTGTTTAAGAGGAAATATCAGTATGATGCTTCAAGATAATTATTTATTTTCAAGAAGTGTTTATGATAATTTAGTATTAGATAAAAAGATAGAATTAGAAAAAGTAAGAGAGATATGTCAAATGTTAGAAATAGATGAAGTAATTATGTCTTTAGAAAAAGGATATGATACCATTCTTTTAAATAATGCATCTAATCTATCAAGTGGTGAAAGACAATTATTATGTATCGCAAGAATTATGATTCAAAACCCCAAAGTATTAATACTTGATGAAGCAACAAGTAACATTGATTTAAAAACGGAAAAGAAAATAGAGAAAGCTTTAGAGTTAGTAACCAAAAATAGAACAACCTTAATTGTAGCTCATCGTATCTCTACTATTAAAAATTGTGATAAAATTGTTTTAATAAAAGACAAAAGCGTTTATGAAGAAGGAACTCATGAAAGTTTAATGAAGAAAAAAGGAGAATATTATAAATTATATTCTCACCAATCCATAATTTAATCTTTACTAAAAAAATATTGTTTGTTATAATTTTAAAGAGGATGTGATAACATGAAGAAAATATTGTTGATTTTAATAATAACTACTTTTGCCATATTACCATTAAATGTAAATGCCGAAAATGAAACGATAACACTTTATATGTTTGAAAGCAATACTTGTATACATTGTGAACAAGCCTTAGAATATATTAGTGAACATTTAGATGAAATACCTGATAATTTAGAAATTGTAACTTATGAAATATCTGAAAATAGTGAAAATGCAGAATTGATGGATAAAGTAGCGGATTATTTAGAAGTAGATAAAACCCAAAATTTTGGTACTCCTTTTTTTGTAATAGGAAATGAATATAACAAAGGTTACATTCCAGGAGATTGGGAAGATTTATTTGAAATTGCAAACGATTATGCTGAAAATGGAGAATATGAAGATGTTGTAAAAAAAGTAATAGCGGATGAAAATTTAGAAGTAGAAGGAGTTGCTTTAGAAGATTTAATTGGAGCGCCTAATCCCGTAGTAACTATTATAGTTTATTGTGTATTTGGAGCAATTGTATTAGGATTCATTGCATTAATGGTATTTTCAAGAAAATAAACTACTTTTATTAGTAGCTTTTTTTTGATATAATAGAATTACGTATGAAAGGGTGATTTCATGAAAATCATTTTATTACAAGATGTAAGAAAAGTAGGAAAAAAAGATGAGATATTAGAAGTTAGTGACGGCTATGCTAATAACTATTTAATTAAAAATAAACTTGCAGTACCTCTTACCAAAAGAAGCAAAGAAGTACTAGATCGAAGATTAGACGAAGAAGCACGTGATGAAGAATCAAAAGTAAAAGGATTAGAAAAAATAAAAAAAGAATTAGAAAATAAAATAATTGCCTTTAAGGTAAAAACAGGAACAAATGATAAAGTGTTTGGTAAAGTATCAACCAAACAAATTGCTGAGAAACTAAAAGAAATGGGCTATTTGGTAGATAAAAAATGTATTAAACTAGATAGTGATTTAGATACATTAGGAATTCATGAAGTAGAAGTAATTCTTCATAAAAGAGTAACATTTAAACTAAGAGTAAATTTACAAAAGTAAGTAGGTGATTTTTTTGGCAACACGTGCAATGCCTTGCGACTTAGAAGCAGAAATGAGTGTTTTAGGAGTCGCTTTTTTAAGCAGTGATGCATTAGAAAAAATTAATGATGAAGTAACAGAAGACATGTTTTATAATGAAAAAAATAGAACGATTTTTAATGCCATTATTAGTTTATATAAAGAGGGAACTCCGGTTGATTTAACTACGATAAAAGCAGAACTAGATAAGAAAAAAGTTTTTAATGAAATTGGTGGATTAAATTATTTAACAGAAGTAATTGATTCGGTTGTAACATCCGCTAATTTAGAATATTATATTAAAATCTTAAAAGATGCCGCGATAAGAAGAAATGTTATTAATACTGCAACAGATATTGTAACAAGTGCTTATAATGACGAAAATATTACTAGTATGCTTGATCAAGCCGAAAGAAGTATTTTAAATGTCGTAAGAGCAAGAACTTCAAGTGAATTTATACCAATTCATGAAGTATTAAGAAGGGCACAAGAAAGACTAGAAGAGCTTGCTAAAAACAAAAGTGATATTACAGGAATTCGTACAGGATTTTATGATTTAGATCGTGTTACAGCTGGTCTTCATGGAGGCGAACTAATTATTTTAGCTGCCCGTCCTGGTATGGGAAAAACAGCTTTTGCTTTAAATATTGCAACGAATGCAGCCTTTTCAACCGATAAAGCAATTGCTATTTTTAACTTAGAAATGTCGGCTGAAATGCTAGTAAACCGTATGATAGCAAGTGTGGGAGGAATTGATTCCTATAAGTTAAATACTGGAAAATTAGAGCATAATGACTGGAAAAGATATAATGAAGCATTAAGTAAGCTAGCAAACACCAATATCTATATTGAAGATAATGCAAGTATCACAGCACCTGAAATCAAAGCAAAATGTAGAAGACTAGCTTCTCAGCCAAACGGATTAGGATTGGTAGTAATTGACTATTTACAGTTAGTTACAACTGGATCAAACCGAGTAGAATCAAGACAAGTAGAAGTATCAGAAATATCTCGTAGTTTAAAAACAATGGCTTTAGAACTCGATGTTCCCGTAATTGCTTTAGCTCAGCTTTCTCGTAGTGTAGACAAGCGTGAAAATAAAGAACCAGCTTTAGTAGATTTAAGAGAATCAGGATCTCTAGAACAAGATGCGGATTTAGTTTTATTTTTAAATCGAAAAGATTATTATGAAGCCAAAAGTGAAAAAAAGGAAAATATTGTACCAATCGATGTAATTATTGCAAAACACAGAAAAGGTTCGACTGGTTTATATCGATTATTATTTGAACTGAATATGAGTAACTTCAAAAACTATTTACATACCGAAAATGAAGGAGGATATAATGCATAAGAAAAATATTGCCATAACAATAGTGATTACTTTAATCGCCGGAGTAATTCTTTTCCTAAGCAATACCACGGATAAAATACTTACTCCCGCTAATTCTAAATATCAAGTTTATTTGCATGGAGAAAAAATTGGTGTAATTGATAATGAAGAAGAGTTATATAGTCTAATCGATCAAAGTCAAACCGCTATTAAAGAGGAATATAATGTAACCAATGTTTATCCTCCAACAGATTTAAAAATAATTGCAATGAATACTTATAGTGATACATCTGATAATATTAATGATGTATATAATAAAATTGAAGAAGTAGATGATTTTACCATTAAAGGATATGTTATTACAATAAAAAAAGATGATACTCAAATTACAATTAATGTTTTAAATGAAGAAATATTTAATGAAGCATTAATAAATTTTGTAAATTCTTTTTTAGAAGATGGAGTATATGAAGATTATATTAATGGGACACAAGATGAAATTATTGATACAGGATCCATTATTGAAAATATGTATTTTGAAGAAGCAATAACGATTAAAGAAGCATATATAAGTGTAAACGAAAAAATATATACTGATGTAAATGAATTAACTCAATATTTATTATTTGGTGAAAATCCAGAAATGGAATATTATACGGTAAAAATTGGTGATACAATTGAATCAATCGCAGATGAATACGAATTAGGAACAAGTGATTTACTTACTATTAATCCGGAATTAAAAAGTGAAGATGTTATTTTAAGAGTAGGAAGTACTTTAAACGTTACATATATTAATCCATTATTAAACTTTGTTTATGATTTACACCGAGTATCCGTTCAAGAAATAGCTTATGATATTGTGGAAGAAAAAGATAATAATGAATACACAAGCTATGAAGAAGTGAAAGTACCAGGTCAAAAAGGAGAAGAACTAGTTACTGAAAAATTTACAGTTACCAATGGTGTACAAGCTCAAGGTTCAGAAATTGTTAGTTCTGAAACAATTAAAGAACCAGTAAATCAGGTAGTAGTTGTTGGAACAAAACGACCATCTGGAGGTGGCGGTGGACCAATATATCCACCAGTATCAACTGGAACATGGGGATGGCCAACAGCAAGACCATACGTTATTACAAGTTACTTTGCTTCTCGTTGGGGTACTCATCACGATGGTATCGATATATCCGGTACTGGTCATGGATCTCCAATTTACTCAATCGGAAGTGGAACCGTAGTTTATGTATACAATGGCTGTCCAGCTAGAGGAAGTGGCTTAGGCGATACCTGTGGAGGTTCTCTTGGAAACCATGTTATTATTGATCATGGTAACAATATGTATGTAATTTATGCTCACAATGCAAGTAATTCAGTATCAGTTGGACAAAGCGTTAGTCGAGGCCAAGTAATAGGTACGATGGGAAGTAGTGGTAGAGCAACCGGTACTCATTTACATTTCGCAATATCTAGAGGATATCCTTATCGTTCAGGTTCTTACTTTATTAATCCAATGGGGTTATATTAATGAAAGTATGTGTTTTAGCAAGTGGTTCAGGGGGAAATTCCACTTATATAGAAACTGATGAATTTAAAATATTAATAGATATAGGAAAGAACCGAAAATATATTGTTGAAAAATTAGAAAGCATAGGAGTAAAACCGGAAGAAATTAATTATATTTTTATAAGTCATTTGCACGATGATCATATATCAGCACTAAAAACATTTATAAAAAAATATCATCCAACCATAGTTATATCAAGTGATATGTTTAAAGAATTAGATGATATTCATGATTATGAACATGTATTAATTTATGAAGATGAAGTAGTTTTAAAAAATTTAAAAGTTCGTTGTATCCATTCTTCTCATGATGCAACCGATTCCCGCAATTTTATCTTTGAAAACAATGGACACTCTGTTGTATATGTAACCGATACTGGATATGTCAATCATAAAAATTTTAAATATTTACAAAATAAAGAAATTTATTTATTTGAAAGCAATCATGATATAGAGCGACTTCAACACGGACCATATCCAGATTGGCTTAAAAAAAGAGTATTATCTGACTATGGGCATTTATCAAACAATGCTTGTAGTCTTTACTTAACCAAACTGATTGGTGAAAAAACCAAGAAAATATATTTAATGCACTTATCAGAAAAAAATAATACCGAAGAATTAGCATTAAATGAAATCAATCATATTTTTGATACTTATAATATACCATTCAGAGATATCAAATGTGCTAAACCAGATGAAGTAAGTGAAGTGATGGAAGTATGATTAAAATAATTTGTTTAGGGAAATTAAAAGAAAAGTATTTAACAGATTTAGTAAATGATTATAAAAAAAGAATTGAAAAATATCATAAAATAGAAATCATTGAATTAAAAGATGAAGAAGATTTAGAAAGTGAAGCAAATAATATTTTAAAATATATTGGTAAAAATGATTATATTATTACACTAGAAATAGAAGGAAAAGAAATAGATAGTGTATCATTTGCCAAATTAATAGATGAAACCTTTATAACTCATAGTACCATTACATTTATCATAGGTTCATCTACAGGATTAAATAATAGAATCAAAAATAGAAGTAATTATAAATTATCATTCTCTAAACTAACTTTTCCTCATGGTTTATTTAGAGGAATACTCTTAGAACAAATATATCGAGCGTTTAAAATAAATAACAATGAGAACTACCATAAATAGGAGGTAATTGTGTTTACAAAATATTTTGGAAAATCAAGGTTATTAAAAATCGATAACTTATATATTGGCTATGTAGCAACATTATATAAAAATGGAAAGAATTATGTTTGTGATTCAAAAAATACTAAATTAATTGCTTTTTTAAAAGAAGATCATCTATATCATAATTCACAAGCTACGGATGTAGTTACAGGAGTGAAATATTATTATTTTTATCGTTATATCGGATTAAATGAATTAATAGGAAGTGAAGTGATTTATCACTATGTTCCTTTAGAAAACTATTTATCAAATAAGGAAAAAATAAGGGGAATGATCACAAAAGAAAGAGTGATAGAATTATTAAATGAGATAGCACATCCAAAAAAAGAAAAAGAAATAGAAGATCCTATTTTAAAATTAATTTTAAGTACTAGTTCTAAAGTTAAAAATATGTCTTTAGAAGAAAAAGATAAGAAGTATTTATATAATTTATTAAGTGATTTAGGTAAATATTACATTAGTAAACTAATAGAAATAAAACAAGAAACAGACGAAATTAAATTAGAACAAATAGATCCTACCGCTAGTTTAAGATTAGATGTAATAAATCGTTTAAACATGATTGAAAATGAAATAAAGAAATCTGCTATCTCTGGAAAATTAAATTTAGATTATCAACAATTTAATAGAGTATTAAAAAAAGAATTTATGTAAAAATAATAAGAGTTTGTTATTTAAAAATTACATCTAATGATAGAAGCATATGATTTTTTATTAAATAATAGCTAATTAAATAGTGAAACCCTAAGTTATAAAAAGATATTAAAATTATAAGATGACCTTAATGATATGTTAGAAGTAGAGAAAATAAAAGATAAATAGTGAGATACAAAAAGATTATCAAACATTAGTAAGAACTTTAGAAAAGAAATAGAGGTAGTAAAATGATAGGTAATGATTGGGATGAAAAGTTAAAGATTATTTGGGATAGTCCAGGATTTAAGAAATTTTATCATGTAGTGGAAGAGGAGTATCTTCATCACACAGTATTTCCACCCAAAGATCATATTTTTGAAGCATTAAAACTTACAAGTTATAAGGATACAAGAGTAGTAATTGTCGGACAAGATCCATACCATGGTACTGGCGAGGCTCATGGGCTATCTTTTTCAGTTCAAAAAGGAATAGCTATTCCTCCATCTTTACAGAATATTTATAAAGAATTGCAAGATGATTTAGGAATACCACCAGCCCATCATGGTGATTTAACTAGTTGGGCTAAAGAAGGAGTATTAATGCTTAACGCTGTTCTAACTGTTATTAAAGATACTCCAGCTTCCCATAGAAAACTAGGTTGGGAGAGACTTACTGACTACATTATTAGACTTTTAAATGAAAAAGAAGAACCAGTAGTATTTATATTATGGGGAAATTTTGCCAAAGAAAAAGCAAAATATATCACAAATCCTAGACATTTAATTTTAACGAGTCCTCATCCATCTCCGTTTTCAGCTCGTTATGGTTTCTTTGGTTCCAAACCTTTTAGTAAAACCAATGAATTTTTAAGAAAAAATGGATTAAAAGAAATTGATTGGAGAATAGAAAAATAGACGACTTACATTTTGAAGTCGTCTATTATTTCATCATCCATATCTTTTCCATCAAAGAATAATTTGACTTTAAACCCATGAATTTTGGCAATAATATTAGTAGGAAACTTTCTTACAATTGCATTTTCTTCACTGGTATTTTTATTATAGTAATTTTTTGCAGCCGTAAGTTTTTCATCAATTCTTTTAATATGATCAATTTCTTCGCTAATCTCTTCATTATTATTTAATTTTAAATCATCAATCATTTTTAAAATCAAAGTATAACCTTCATTTAATTTTCGATCCATATCAAAATTACTAATATTAGCATCTTTTAATTTTTCATATTCTTTAAAATAATTTTTATTATTTTCCATTGAAGAACGAATATGATTACTAACACGCATTAAAGTGTCATATTTTGTTCTTAAAGCCTCATCAATAATAACTTCTGCTTCATGTATCTTTGTTT
>JAGHGS010000029.1 GCA_017888105.1 Bacilli bacterium | reverse complement strand
TTTTTATTATCTATAGATTTTGAAAAAGAAATAGAAAACGTATTTAAGTTACTAAATACAGATGATATTGTAAAATTGCTAGAAAAAAACACATGATTTAAATTTTCATGCGTTTATCCTGGAAAAATCGTAGGTTTCTAATATAATTATAAACAAAATGATCTTTCGTTTTATATTCTTTTTTGATCTTTTTTATTACTTTTTTGATATTATATATTTCATAATAGTTAAATTCTTCTTTTTTCATAATATATTCCAAAGCTTTTATTGTGGTGTCTTTCCTATTTTCACCATTTAAAAAATGTTTGATACGACGATATTCATATTTAGATATTTTACGATTTATCCATTTAAAATAATTTTTCCTTTTTACTTTAAATACATATTCATAACCATCCAAATTTTTCAATACTTTTAAAGCATCATAATATCCCATTTTAATATTTTCATCAATTCTATTTGGATCTAAATCTAAGACTCCACCTAAACTTCTTTTTGGTTCTATTACAACTACATCTGCATTTTTATCGTATTTTCTGTGAATTCCTACTCCATGAATCTTAATTAAATATACTTTTTTATAACCATTTTTCAATAGCATATTAACTGGTCCAACATCATAAAAACCACCATCTAAATAGTAGTTGTCATCAATGAGTCGTTCCATTTTAAAAATTGGAAGACAACAACTAGCAAGAATATAATCTTTTATTTTATCTTGTTCCATATCTTTTTTGAATAGACACATTGGTTTTAAATCTTTTAATCTTACTGTCACTAATCCAAAATCAATATTGCTATTTAGTAATCCATTTATATCTAATTCTTGATCAATTAATTCTTTTACTCCTTTTAGTTCAATTCCTTTATTGGTAATAATATTTATAAGATTGATTAATAAAGATTTTAAATATTTCCAATTTACTTTATTTTCTTTGATTGCTTCTACATATTCACTCGTAAATCCAAAAATGCTTCCCATGTTGCTGTTTCGCCAAATTCTTGATAATTCGCTTCCTTTGCCACTTGCAATTACCGCTCCATTTAAGGCTCCAATGCTTGATCCACATACTCCATCTATTTTAATGCCGCACTCTAAAAAAGCTATATAAGCTCCAGCTTGATAAGATCCTCGAACTCCCCCGCCTTCCAGTGCTAGACCAATCATTTTTTCTTCCTTCTATGAAAAATCGTAAATGGCTTTTTTAAAATTCTTATTATCTTACCACGATTTTTGCGATTTAAAAAAATTATTATTGGTTTTGCTAAAATTTTGGCAAATTTTCTGCCTTTTATTTGTCTTTTTAGGCGCATGTAGTAAGAAGATAATGAATCACTTCTAAACTCTAAAATATTTTCTAATTTGTTACTATCTTCATAAGTATGACTATAAAAATTTTTATCGACAAAAAGAGATGTTAATATATATTTGAAACTTAATCCATATATTTTTAAAACATTACTTAATATATTACGATAAGTATCTGTGGTTGCCTCTCCACCAGTTGCATTCCATGTTTGTTTGTTTAATTTGTTGATATGATTTAGAGCATTTACAAATAAATAACCAGCATCGTTGTCCGTAATAGCTTCTACGGTACTATTTAATTTCACGTTGTACATAAAAGATCCTGTTTTGGGATTTGTTAATACGAAAGGCAAACGAATAATAACATAGTTTTTTACCTTTTCTTTTATTAATTTCTCGATTTTTAATTTTGTATTGCTATAGTAATCTAAAGGAGTTAGATTTGGTTTGGTATTTACATTCGGATTGTCTACATTTCCATATATTGTTGTAGATGAGGCATATACAAAATAAGCATCTGGATTATACATATTCATTGCTTTTATTATATTTTCTGTTCCTTTGTAATCTATGTAGTCACTAATATTTTTTTTGATATCTGCTATTGGAGGCATAATACCAGCGAGATGAATGATATAATCATGATCTCTTACTAAAGCATCCATTAAAACGGAATCATTCATATCGGCATAGATTAAATTAATACGACGACGATATTTTTTTAATCTTTTTTGACTATTTTTATTGCGAAGATCTAAAGCTGTTATTTCGTATTTACCTTCGCTTAATAAATATTTGATTACTTGAATACCGATAGAGCCACCAGCTCCTGTAACTAATACTTTTTTCAAAATACCACTTCCTTATATTACAAATGATATTATAATAATTATAATACCTGTTACTAAACCCATGATGGATTCTTTTTTCTTTTTATTTTGCCATAATTCTGGCAATAATTCGAATAATGAAATATATATTAACATTCCTAATGTTATAATACTAATTACAGCTAAAACCAAATTAGAAATATTGCCGATTAAAAGAAATATTAAACCACCAATAAAACTAGATAAGGTTAAAATTGTTACTAATAATTTATTTTTGTGAATATCTAAAGAGCTAAAAATTGTGGTTCCTAAAGGAATATTATGTAGTGCTACTGAAAAACATATCATGAGGCCTATTTCTAAATTGTTTAAAGTCATTCCCGCAATGGCAAATCCTTCTAATAAATTATGTAAAATTAAACTGATTAATGTTAAAGTTCCAATATGTTTTATATGAGAAATATGCTCTTTTTTATCAATTTCGTCATCATGATGCTCGTGATGATGATCGGGAATAAAGAAATCTAAAATTTTTAAAATTAAAATTCCTAAAGCTCCAAATACTAAAATCACTAAAATCTTAAAACTCAAATCATAATTTTCTAATAATTCAAAAATTTCTGGGAATAAGTCCATTATAAGAAGATTGATAATTATAATAAAAGCTAGAGCAATACTAAATGCATTTAATTTGTCTTTATTTTTTACTTTTAATGATATTAATCCTCCTATCAAAAAAAATAAGCCAGCAATTAATGTTAAAACTAAACCATAATATCGTTCCATAATTAAACACCCATCTTAATTATACCTTTAATTGGAGATTTAGGCAAATAATTTTGTAAAGAAAAACTATGTTTATAAAATAAACATAGTCTGGTATGGAAGTAGAAGTTAAAAATACTGCTATTAACTTCTACTTCATTAGTATATCATATATCTTTAAAATATACAATAGGCTAATTTTAACTTTTTATTTTTTATAATACATAGTGACCCCAGGTTATTATGTATTTTTTTAAAACTGATGTATAATAACAAGTCAAGGAAGGAGGTGAAGAACATGTGGTCAAGTTATCAAGAATTATATAGAAATGTTGATAATGAAAAATTGCTAATCGATAAAAGATTAGAAATGGTAAGGTTTGCAAATACTTCAGGAATAAAAAAAGCAGCAAAATTTTATTCTTGTAGTAAAAATACAATAAAAAAATGGTGTCGTAGATATGCTTTAAAAGGTCTATCAGGATTAATAGATCAATCTAAAAAGCCAAAAAACAGTCCAACTAGAATACCTCAAGAAGATATTACTAAAATAACGGAAGTAAGTAAAAACGCGAAAGAAAAGAAAAAGCATATAACAGTTAAAAACGTAAGAAAAACATCTGGGGTTTATCAATATTCTGATGGTACTATAAATAGATATATTAATAAAGCTGTAGGAAAAACGAGAAATAGAAAACATAATCCCATGACAGGTGGTGATGTGTCTTGGAAGAAAAAATTGTTACCATGGCAACTAATACAAATAGATATTAAATATTTAACGGATATAGATAATTTGAAACCATATTTTGCAAATGAGACAAATAATTACAAAGGGATTAAATGTAAATATCAAATAACAGCCAGAGATGTAGCAACAGGAGTAAGTATTGTGGCCTATTGCGATGATAAATCTTTAAGTTATACAACTATTTTCTTAAATACAGTGTTATACCCTTTTTTAAAGCAATTTAAGGGGTTAGATTTAAAAAAAGTAACCATTCAAACAGATAATGGACCTGAATTTACGAATCGATATAAAAGAACAAAAGGACAAG
>JAGHGS010000028.1 GCA_017888105.1 Bacilli bacterium | reverse complement strand
TATATGTAAATAAAATGTCTTTTGTTTGTAAAATTTGTTTCTTAATGTTATGATATATTTAGATAATGGAAGGGAAGAGAATTATGAAAAAAGATTTGGGCGTTAAACCTTATGTTTTTCCAATGCCTGTTTTAATGATTGCTACTTATGATGAACAAGAGAAAATCGATGTTATGAATATGGCTTGGGGTGGAATATGTGATGATAATATGATTGCTTTAAATATTACCGAAACACACCAAACCGCAGATAATATTAAGAAGAGAATGGCTTTTACTCTTAGTATTGCAGATGTCGATCATTTAGAAGAGTCTGATTATTTTGGTACTGTATCAGGAAAGAATGTAGCTGATAAGTTTGAACGTACTGGTATGCATGCGGTTAAAAGTGCTAGAGTAGATGCGCCGATTATACTTGACTATCCTTTGTCACTTGAGTGTAAAGTTGTAGAATTACAACATACAATAAATGGAGGATTTCGAGTACTTGGAGAGATTGTTAATGTTATTGCTGATAGCAAAGTATTAGATGAAAATGGTAATGTTGATCCAGCTAAATTGAATGCTTTCGTTTTTGATCAATTCCAAAGTGGTTACTATAAGATTGGTGAAAAAGTAGGAGATGCATGGAAGAGTGGTAGAAAGTTTATTAAAAAGACCAAATAGTTATTTATTTGGTTTTTAAATGGTTTAAAATAGATAAGCTTCTAATCATGACATTATTATTTCTTCCCGTTCCGAGTTCAATGTCTGGTTTTACAGATTTGCCATGATAATCTGTTCCACCACTGATTAAAAGGTTATATTTACGGGCTATCTCTAAATAAAGTTTGGTTTGTTCTTTTGTATGATTAGAATGATATACTTCAATTCCTTGTAAACCATTATTAATCATTTCTTTTATTAATAATAGCAATTCTTTTTCGTTTAGTTCTAAGGAATGGGGATGGGCAAGAACAGGAATTCCTCCACTATTTAGAATTAAATTAAGACATTCTTGATAGGATAAGCCTTTATTATTTCCTCTTGTTTTTTGATGAGCATCAATTAAATATAAGTCAAATGCTTCTTGTATTGTTTTAGCATAACCATTTTTAACAATTAGTTTAGCAATATCTGGTCTACCTAAATTGTGAGTAGCATTTACTAATTCTTTTAATTCTTGATAAGTGAAAATGATGCCATAATCCCTTTTTATTTGTTCAATGATTGATAATACCGAATTGATGCTGTTGTTTTCTAGTTCCTTCATTTTTTTGTTTAATTCTTTATTTTTTAAATCAATATCATATCCTAAAATATGCATTCTTCCTTTTGGGACTTTGGCACTTAACTCAATGCCTGGGATAATTTGTATTTCTTGATCTTGAAAAAAGCCTTTTTCTAATATGGCTAAATTGCCATTAATTGTATCATGATCGGTTATAGCAAGTGATTTTATATTTTTACTTTTGGCTAAATTGATTAGTTCTTCGGGTGATAAGTCGCCATCTGAATAAATGCTATGAGTATGTAAATCTACTAAATTATTTTTATTTGTTACTATATTTTTAAGATAAAACCTTAATACTACTAATAATTCTTCTTGAAAATATTTGCATCTAGGATTATTTGAAGTAAAATTTTGAATAAAAGGAATAATATTTTTTAATGGAATGGTTAAAATTTGAAATTTGTTTTCTTTTTCTTTTTCTGATAAGTTTTCTTGATTAAATTTTAATTTTTCTTTTCCATTAATTAAGAAGTAATTTGTGCAGACTATTTTATTTTCTGATTTATTATTTTTTCTTGATGGATAGTCTTTTTGAAAATTTTTGATAGTTATGAGTGGTGTTAAATCTTGATTATTAAAATGAAGCCCTAATTCTTCTTTTAATTCTCTTATTAAAGTTGCTTGATTTGCTTCATCTTTTTCTATTTTTCCACCTGGAAACATTAAGACATCAGCATAATTAATTAATACCATATTTTCTTCTGTTATAATTAAGGCACGTGCTTTATTACTCTTTTGGGTTATTTCTTTTTCTTTTAATGAATATGGATTTATTATTATTTGTTTCATTTTACATTTCTCCTTATAATTAGTTTTTTTATTTATTTTTTATGTTATCTTTTTAATCTTAATACTTTTCCTTCTATTGCTGCCTCTACATTATCGAAGTAGTCTTTTGCTTCGTTTATATAATATTGCTTTTCCATTTCTGGCCAAAAATGGGTTAATAATAATTTTTCTACATTGGCCTTTTTTGCAATTAATCCAGCTTCATATGCAAATAAATGTGTATCTTCACTTTTTGTTTGTCCTCTTAAAAAAGTAGATTCACATATTAATAGGTTTGCATCTTTTGCAAAATTTACTAAAGAATTACCATAATAGCCTGTATCGCCGGAATAAACTATTTTTAGCCCTTTTGTTTGTAATTTGGTACTATAAGTAATTATTTGATGGGGATTTTTAGAAAAAGTCAATTCCGTATCATTGAAACTTAATTTAGTTTTGTTATTATATGGTATTATTTCTAAGTAACCTATTTTTTCTAATTCTTTTAAATAGTTAAACTCCATTAAATCTTTTTCTATAACGCAATCATTTTCAATAATTATCTTTTTATATTCAGGAATATACACTTTTATTTTATTTTCTAAATATCCTAGTCTTTTGTAAACATATGAGCTTTGAGCAATACTGAGTAATTCCCCATAATGGTCTTTGTGTAAATGACTTATTATAATCGTTAAATTATTTAAATCTTTTGCTAAATCTAAATATCTAGTTATTCCATTACCACAGTCAAGTAATATTTTTTCCTCATTAATTTTTACTAAAAATCCTGGACAGTTCATATTGCCTTTACAATAAGGAGAAACAGTTCCTAATGGTGTTATTGTTATTTCATTCATTTTATATACCTCTTTTCTTAATTATTTTTTTCTTTCTAATTGTATTATATCTTAGTTTTTGATATAATTAAAATACATGTTTGTTATATTAGAAATAACTGGAGGTTATGATGAATATTGATTTTGAATATTATCGAATTTTTTATGTTGTTGCTAAAAATAAAAATATTACGGCAGCGGCTAAAGAGTTAAATATTAGTCAGCCGGCGATTAGTAAAGCTATAAAGAAATTAGAAGAACAGCTTGGTGGAGAATTATTTGTTAGAACAAGAAGAGGAGTTGTTTTAACAAGTGAAGGGGAAGAATTTTATTCTTATATTAGCAAAGCAATTGAATATATTTATAATGCAGAAAATAAGTTTACTGATTTGATGAATTTAGATGTTGGACATATTCGAATTGGTGTTAGTACAACAGTTACAGAGAATTTTCTAGCACCTTATTTGCAAAAGTTTCATGAACTTTATCCTAATATAACCATAGAAATTGATACGAGTGTTATTGATGAGCTCCTTAATAAACTTCGGAATGGTTTAATTGACTTGATTGTTTTTAATGTTTCTAAAAATGATTATGGAAATGATGTTTTGATTACTCCTTGTTTAGAAGTTCATGATACTTTTATTGTTGGCAGTGTTTATCAAGGTTTGAGTGGTGAAGAAATTTCTATTCATGATTTACATAAATATCCTCTTATATTACAAAGTAAGGTTTCTAGTACAAGACGTTTTTTAGAACAATTTTTAAAAGATAATCACTGTGAGTTAAATCCTGAATTGGAACTTGCTGGCAATCATTTAGTAACATTATTTACGAAAATGGGTTTTGGAGTTGGCTATGCTACAAAAGAATTTATTCAAGATGAACTTGATAAGAAAATATTGTTTCCTTTAAATTTAAAAGAAAAAATTCCTAGTCGTTTTATTGGAATTGCAACATCTAAAAATCATGTTCCTAGTTTTAGTACCAAAAAATTGTTAGAATTAATGGGTATAAAAAGTGATTAAATGTATATATTATTATTGACAATGGTAAGTTATATTGTTGTCATTTAAAACTCTATTTTGTTTGGTACTGAAGTTAAGTGCTGGAGGAATAGAGCTTTTTGTTTTTGTTTTT
Source organism: Bacilli bacterium (assembly GCA_017888105.1). Taxonomy (GTDB): domain Bacteria; phylum Bacillota_I; class Bacilli_A; order RF39; family UBA660; genus Caccenecus. The sequence continues at coordinate 170 of JAGHGS010000028.1, read as the reverse complement.
CTTTTTTTTCATATAATTTAACTGGTTTAAGGTTTACAATTTCAAGTTTTTTTGTTATACTATGTAGCGAGTATTAAATTACTCCTTGCTTAAAATTTATTTTTAAGCCGAATAGACCATGAGGAGGTGGAAAAATGACTAATTATGAGATTATGTTCATCGTAAAAACT